>NZ_JAMYMV010000098.1:0-19103 GCF_040318715.1 Mesorhizobium sp. M1050
CCCGCCCGCCGCCGGGGTGGGCGGGGGGGGTGCGGGGCGCACACCCCCCGCGGGCGCGGGGGCCCTCCCGGCGGCCCCGCGGGGGGCCGGCCCCCCGGGTCGACGGTCATGCCGCAGACCGGATCGCGGACGACGGCCTGTGCGGTAGGTGTTGCGCGGTTTGCCGAACAGCAGCCGCCATGCGCGTGATGATCGTGATCGGAATGCGTCATGCGAAAATGCCTCTAAGGGTCGGTGGGTGACGCGGAGATAGGGCTTCCAGTAACTGGAAGGTCAAGGGGTTAAATTTCTTCATCTCGTTGCGGGTGGATGCCAAGCACGCTTGAGCGAGAGCGGGCTCGTATTTCCGCCCCATACCCAGCGCCGCGAAAACGCGCTATAGACGCCGCCGAAAAGGCAAGGCCGACCTGGACATATGGCAAGAATCTCCCTGAAGCTCGACGAACTGATCGATGGCGAAGCCTTGCGACGCGAGATGACCGCGCTGACTGCGGCCAAGGCAGGCGACGGCTCCGCACAGACGGCGCGCAGCGGTGTGCTCCATCTGCTCAAGGGGCGGCTGGCAGACGGGCGCGCCATTGCCGAACGGATGCTGCGGGACGACGGCGGCGGCAGCGCCTGCGCGGCGCGGCTGTCGCATCTCATGGACGAGATCATCCGGGCGCTCTACGATTTCGCCGTCACCCATGTCTACCGGGTCAAGAACCCGTCTTCGGCGGAGCGCATGGCCGTCGTCGCCGTCGGCGGCTATGGCCGCGGTACGCTGGCGCCCGGGTCCGACATCGACCTGTTGTTCCTGCTGCCCTACAAGCAGACGCCATGGGGCGAACAGACCGTCGAATACATGCTCTACATGCTGTGGGATCTGGGGCTGAAGGTCGGCCACGCTACCCGCAATATCGACGAATGCGTGCGGCTGTCGCGCAACGACATCACGATCCGCACCTCGATCCTCGAAGCGCGGTTCCTGTGGGGCGAGGAAAAACTCTATGACGAGCTGATGCTGCGCTTCGACCATGAGGTGGTGCGCACGACCGGCCCCGAATATGTCCAGGCCAAGCTTGCCGAACGTGACGACCGTCATGCCAAGGCCGGTGAAAGCCGCTATCTCGTGGAGCCCAACGTCAAGGACGGCAAGGGCGGCCTGCGCGACCTGCAGACGCTGTTCTGGATCGGCAAATATTTCTACCGGGTGCGTACCGGCGAGGAACTGGTCGACAAGGGCGTCTTCACCGAGGGCGAATACCGGGAGTTCCTGAAGGCCGAGGATTTTCTGTGGGCGGTACGCTGCCATATGCATTTTCTCACCGGCAAGGCCGAGGAAAGGCTGCATTTCGACATCCAGCGCGAGATCGCCGAACGGCTCGGCTACACAACCCACCCCGGCCTATCGGCGGTCGAGCGCTTCATGAAGCACTATTTCCTCGTCGCCAAGGATGTCGGCGACTTGACCCGCATCTTCTGTGCCGCGCTCGAGGAGGAGCAGGCCAAGCACGTGCCGGGCTTCAACCGTATCTTCCTCACCTTCTCGCGACGCAAGCGCAAGCTGGCCGGCACGTCGGATTTCATCGTCGACAACCACCGCATCAACATCGCCGACGACCAGGTGTTCGAACGCGATCCGGTCAATCTTTTGAGGTTGTTCTGGTTTGCCGACAAGCACGGCCTTGAATTCCACCCCGATGCGCTGAAACTGCTGACCCGCTCGCTCGGCCTGGTCAACAAGTCGCTGCGGCGCGATGAGGAAGCCAACCGGCTGTTCCTCGACATCCTGACCTCGGACCGGAATGCCGAACTCAATCTGCGGCGCATGAATGAGGCCGGACTGCTCGGCAGACTGATCCCGGATTTCGGCAAGATCGTCGCCATGATGCAGTTCTCGATGTACCACCACTACACGGTGGACGAGCACCTGATCCGCTGCATCGGCGTGCTGGCCGAGATCGAGCGCGGCGACGGCGAAAAGGTCCATCCCCTCGCGCACACGCTGATGCCGGGGCTGAAGAAGAGCCGCGAGGCGCTCTATGTCGCCGTGCTGCTGCACGACATCGCCAAGGGCAGGCCGGAGGATCATTCCGAGGTCGGTGCCAGGATCGCCCGGCGCATCTGCCCGCATATGGGACTGTCTCCAGCCGATACCGAAACCGTTGCCTGGCTGGTCGAGAACCATCTAGTGATGTCGATGACGGCGCAGACCCGCGACCTCAACGACCGCAAGACCATCGAGGATTTCGCCGCGATCGTGCAGTCGGTCGAGCGGTTGAAGCTGCTTTTGGTCCTGACCGTCTGCGACATCAGGGGCGTTGGACCCGGTGTCTGGAACGGCTGGAAGGGCCAGTTGCTGCGCACGCTTTACTACGAGACCGAATTGCTTTTGACCGGCGGCTTTTCGGAAGTGTCGCGCGCTCAGCGCACGGCGGCGGCGCGCGAGCTTCTCGCCGAGGCACTCGCCAGTTGGCCGGACAAGGTCCGCAAGCGCTATGTCGGCCAACACTACGAGAACTACCTTTTGACCGTCGATCTCGCCGACCAGCTGCGCCATGCCGAGTTCATCCGCGAGGCCGATGTGGCGGGCAAGAAGCTCGCCACCATGGTCAAGACCCATCAGTTCGAGGCCGTGACCGAAATCACCGTGCTGGCGCAGGACCATCCCCGCCTGCTCTCGGTCATCGCAGGGGCGTGCGCCGGAGCCGGTGGCAACATCGTCGACGCACAGATCTTCACGACGTCGGATGGCCGCGCCCTGGACACCATCCTGATCTCGCGAGAATTCGACCGCGACGAGGACGAGCGCCGGCGTGCCGAGCGTGTCGGACGGCTGATAGAGGACGTGCTCTCAGGCAAGAGCTGGCTGCCGGAGATGATCGAGAAGCGCACCAAGCCGAGGCGCGGCTCCAAGGCATTCAAGATCCCGCCGCGCGCCGAAATCCGCAACACGCTGTCTAACCGTTTTTCGGTCGTCGAGGTCGAGGGCCTGGACCGGCCGGGCTTGCTGTCGGAGATCACCGGAACGCTTTCCGACCTGTCGCTCGACATCGCATCGGCCCACATCACCACCTTCGGCGAGAAGGTCATCGACACCTTCTATGTCACCGATCTCACCGGCCAGAAGATCGACAGCCCGGCTCGCATCGCCACCATCCGCAACCGGCTGGTGGCAACGCTCGAAGGCATCGTGCCCGAACGCGGCGGCAAGGCCAAGGCAGCGGCCGAGTGACCGCCACCATCACTTTGTCCTTTTCCTGCAGGCAGTCTCCAAACGCATGAGCCTCGTCAAGAAATTCGCAACGGTCGCTTCCGGCACGCTGATGAGCCGCGCGCTCGGCTTCGGCCGTGAGATGCTGATGGCCGCAGCGCTCGGCACCGGACCGGTCGCCGACGCCTTCAACGCCGCATTCCAGTTTCCCAATACCTTTCGCCGGCTGTTTGCCGAGGGCGCCTTCAACGCTGCCTTCGTGCCGCTGTTCGCCAAGGAGATCGAGACCCACGGTACCGACGGCGCCAAGCGCTTCTCCGAGGAAGTCTTCGGCGTCCTGTTCACGGCCCTGCTGGCGCTGACGGTCATCATGGAACTGTCGATGCCGCTGATCGTGCGCTATTTGGTGGCGCCCGGTTTTGCCGGCACGCCGGGGAAGTTCGACACCACGGTGACGCTGGCGACGATCATGTTCCCCTATCTGATCTGCATGTCGCTCGGCGCCATGATGGCGGGCATGCTGAATTCGCTGCGCCGCTATTTCGCAGCGGCGGTGGCACCGGTGTTCCTCAACGTCATCCTGATCGGCGTGCTCGCCTATGCCTGGTACAGGGGCTCCGACGCGATCACCGTCGGCTACGGGCTGTCCTGGGGTGTGCTTGCCGCCGGATTGGTGCAACTGGCGATCGTCTGGGTCGCCGTGCGCCATGCCGGCATCTCGATCGGCTTCCGCCGTCCGAAAATGACGCCCGCGGTCAAGCGGCTGCTGATCCTGGCACTGCCGGCGGCAATCACCGGCGGCATCACCCAGATCAACCAGCTGATCGGCACGGCAATCGCCTCGGCGCAGAACAGCGCGGTGTCCTCGCTCGCTTATGCCGACCGCATCTACCAGTTGCCGCTCGGCGTGGTCGGCGTCGCGGTCGCGATCGTGCTGTTGCCCGAACTGTCGCGGGCGCTGAAGTCTGGCAATCTGATCGAGGCGGCCAACCTGCAGAACCGCTCGGTCGAATTCACGCTGTTTCTGACGCTGCCAGCGGCAGCAGCCCTCTGGGTGATGTCGGAACCGATCGTGCGGCTGGTCTATGAACGGGGCGCGTTTGCCGCCAACGGCTCGACGCCGACGGTGGCGGCGATCCTGGCGATCTTCGGCCTCGGCCTGCCAGCCTTCGTGCTTATCAAGGCGTTCACCCCGGGCTATTTCGCCCGCGAGGACACGCGCACGCCGATGATCTTTGCCGCCATCTCGGTGGCGGTAAACGTCACCACGGCCCTGACGCTGTTTCCACGGATGGGCGCTCCCGGCATCGCGGTGGCCTCGGCCGTCGCCGGCTGGGTCAACGCGATGATGCTGCTCGGCGTCTTGATCCGGCGCGGCCATTGGGGCCGCGACGTGCCCCTGATGAAACGCATTCCGCGGCTGGTGCTGTCGGCGGTGGTGATGGGGGCGGCGCTCTATTTTGCCGAGCACTGGTTCGCCGTGAGGCTCGGCCCGGGTTCGCCGCTGGTCGTCAAGGCGACGACGCTCCTGGCGCTGGTTGCCGGCGGGGCATTGCTCTATTTCATCACCGCGTTTGCCACTGGCGGCGCCGATTTCGGCATGATCCGTCGCAATGTCAAACGGGGCGAGGCCAAGGGAGCACCCCTGGCCGCAAGAATCGAACCGGACGAATAGACCGGGCAACCGGTCGGCAACGCCGGTCTTGATCGCAACGCTGCTCTCGTCCATAAGCGCGCCGTCGAAAGACTTTCGCCGCGCGCGAAACGGCCCTCCACAAGCCATGAGGAAATCATGACCGCCTTCAAGCCACTCGTCTTTTCCGGCGTCCAGCCGACCGGCAATCTGCATCTCGGCAACTATCTTGGCGCCATCAAGAAATTCGTCGCCCTGCAGGACACTTCCGACTGCATCTATTGCGTCGTCGACCTGCATTCGCTGACCGCCCAACTCGTTTATGAAGACCTCGCCGACCAGACGCGGTCGATCACCGCGGCGTTCCTGGCCTCGGGCATCGACCCCAAGAAGCACATCGTCTTCAACCAGTCGCGGGTCATGCAGCATGCGGAGCTTGCCTGGATCTTCAATTGCGTGGCGCGTATCGGCTGGATGAACCGCATGACGCAGTTCAAGGACAAGGCCGGCAAGGACCGCGAGAACGCGTCGCTCGGCCTGCTTGCCTATCCCTCCCTGATGGCAGCCGACATTCTGCTCTATCGTGCAACGCATGTGCCGGTGGGTGAGGACCAGAAGCAGCATCTGGAGCTGACCCGCGACATCGCGCAGAAATTCAACAACGATTTTTCGGACCGCATCGCCCGTCTTGGCGTCGGCGTCGAGATGCAGGTCGGCGAAGAGACCGTGAACGGCTATTTCCCGCTGACCGAGCCGGTCATCGGCGGGCCGGCGGCGCGCATCATGTCGCTGCGCGACGGTTCCAAGAAGATGTCGAAGTCGGACCCGTCGGACCTGTCGCGCATTAACCTGACCGACGATGCCGATGCCATCTCGAAGAAGATCCGCAAGGCCAAGACCGACCCCGAAGCGTTGCCGAGCGAACTGGACGGCCTGGCCGCCCGGCCCGAGGCGGAAAACCTGGTCGGCATCTATGCTGGCCTCGCCGAGATGTCGAAGGCCGATGTACTCAAGGAGTTCGCCGGCCAGCAGTTTTCGGTGTTCAAACCGGCACTGGCAGACCTTGCGGTGGAAAGACTGGCGCCGATCGCCAGCGAGATGCGCCGCATTTCCGACGACCGCACCTATGTCGACGCGGTGCTCAGGGACGGCGGCGAGCGCGCCGGCGTGCTGGCCGAGGCGACGATGAAGACCGTGCGCGACATCATCGGGCTGCTGCAGGCCTGATCTCGCTATCGCACTGCACCATACTGGCCCTAGGCCGGCGGCTTGCCGCCGGTCTGCGGCGGTGGCAGATTGCGGCCTCAGTAACACCGAGTACACAGACATGGTCTCCAAACGCCTCAGCCGCGAAGCCGGCCATCGCCGCAAGTTCCTGGCGATCATCGACGACACGCCCGAGTGTGAGCGCGCCGTCGCCTACGCCTCGAAGCGGGCGCAGAGCACCAGCGGCACGCTGGTGCTGCTCTACGTCATCGAGCCGGACGATTTCCAGCACTGGCTGGGCGTCGAGAAGATCATGCGCGAGGAGGCGAACGCCACGGCGCGCGCGGCACTCGACAGCTATGCCAGCAAGGTGCGCCAGAAGCTTGGCATCGAGCCGGAGATGGTGGTGCGCGAAGGCAAGCCGACGGAAGAGATCCACAAATTGATCGAGGAAGACCAGGACATCGCCATCCTGGTGCTGGCCGCCGGTGCGGGCAAGGAGGGCCCGGGCCCGCTGGTCGGCGCCGTGGCCGGCAAGGGTGCCGCCTTCCCGATCCCGGTGACGGTCGTGCCGCAGAACCTTTCGGATGAAGAGATCGACAGCCTCGCCTGAGGTGTATCGATGTCAGGGCGGCCTGACTTGAACCTCAACACACCTTCGATCACCTCCCGGGGCACGCAAAAACATTCCGCCAGCCAGCCGTTCCGACGATGCGTTTCGCTTGAATGTCCAGCGGATTGGGCCTATTTAGAATTATTCCAAACTAGCTGCCCGAAACGGGCACGGAGACGGCCATGTTCATCCAGACCGAATCGACGCCAAACCCGGCGACGCTGAAATTCCTGCCCGGCAAGGAAGTGCTTCTGGAAGGCACCGCCGATTTCCGCGATGCCGACAGCGCCTCAATTGCCTCGCCGCTCGCCGGCCGGCTGTTTGAAATTGCCGGCATTACCGGTGTTTTCTTCGGCTATGACTTCATCACTGTGACAAAGGATGGCCCCGACTGGCAGCATTTGAAGCCGGCGATCCTCGGCGCCATCATGGAACATTTCATGTCCGGTGCGCCCGTCATGGCCAAGGCCGGCCCTGCCGCCGAGACCAGCCTGACCGGCGAGTTCTACGACAAGGCTGACGAGGAACTGGTCATCACCATCAAGGAACTGCTCGATACGCGCGTGCGTCCGGCGGTTGCCCAGGATGGCGGCGACATCACCTTCCGCGGCTTCGAGAACGGCACGGTGTTCCTGCACATGAAAGGCGCCTGCGCCGGCTGCCCGTCGTCGACGGCGACGCTGAAGCACGGCATCCAGAACCTTCTGCGCCACTTCGTGCCGGAAGTGCAGCAGGTCGAACAGGTCTCCTGACGGTTCAGCTCGCCGCCTTGCCGGCTAACAAACTCGATCGATCGCAAAAAACAAAAAACCGGGCCAAAGTGCCCGGTTTTCTGTTTGGGACGTCCGTTGTTGCCTAGACGGTCCGCGTACGAAAGCTGCCTCTATCTGATCATGATTTTTCCGAGAACCGGTACCGGTTTCTCGGGATCATGGTCTAAAGAACAATGACCTTGGCGCCGACCGAGGCGCGGTCATAGAGGTCGATAATGTCCTGATTCATCAGGCGGATGCAGCCCGACGACATCGCTTTGCCAATCGAATTCCATTCCGGGCTGCCATGCAGGCGATAGCCCGAATCACCGCCCTTGTTGAACAGGTACATGGCGCGCGCACCGAGCGGGTTCTTCAGGCCCGGCTCCATGCCGCCGGCAAACTTTTCCAATTCGGGCTGGCGCTGGATCATCTGCCTCGGCGGCGTCCAGGTCGGCCATTCGCGCTTGAGCGCAATGTGGGCGGTGCCATGCCACTCGAAGCCTTCGCGGCCGACGCCGATGCCGTAGCGAATAGCCCGGCCGTCACCTTCGACGAAATAGAGGAACTTGTTCTGCGTATCGACGATGATGGTGCCCGGCTTTTCCGGGCTGTCGTAGTTCACTTCCTGCCGATGGTACTTCAACGGCACTTTCTCGATCGGGACGCGCGGCAGCTGGTAACCGGCGTCGGTGACCGCGCCATAGTCGTTGGAAAAAATCTGCGAGCCGATGGTGCTGCAACCGGCGATAGCAGTGGACAGCGCCAGTGCGGCGACGATAGCAAACGACTTCATGCGCATCAGGTGATCCGGTGCCCCGCCCCAACTTCGGCGGCACGAGTCGGCCGCTTTTTCGCAATCATTCATGCTGGCATTTTCTTTGCTTGCCAAGCGCGCGATGCCTATATGCCGAAGTTGACGTGCTGGTAAGCGTGCCACTATGGCATTTTGGCAACAGCCTTCACAGGATTGTGGAGGAAATTCAATGGCCGCGCCCACGGCTTCATCAGGAATCGAGGAGAACCGTCATGAATGTCGGTGACGCCGCCCACCGTTCCGGCCTGCCGGCCAAGACCATCCGCTACTATGAAGAGATCGGCCTGATCGCTCCGGCGCGCGCTGCCAACGGCTACCGCGACTATTCCGGAGACGACATCCACCGGCTGACCTTTTTGCGCCGTGCGCGCAATCTCGGTTTTTCCATTGATGATTGCCGCCAGTTGATGGCGCTCTACCAGGACCGCGACCGCGCCAGCCACGACGTGCGAGAGATCGCCGCCGCCCATGTCACGGCGATCGAGGAGAAGGTGCGCGAACTGCAGTCGATGCGCTCGACCTTGCAGAAGCTGATCCACGCCTGCCATGGCGACGAAAGGCCGGATTGCCCGATCCTCGATGACATGGCGGGGGCGGCGTTGCTCACCAACTAGGTCGCCGCCGGCGCGGCAGTTCGATCGGCACAATTTCCTCCCATATCTGGGCGCGTCAATCGACCGCACTATGTCATCCTTGTCGCAATGATCAACGACGGAGGTTGGCATGGATCGGCGATTGTTTCTGACTGGAATGCTAGGAATGGCCGGGGCCGCGACCGTGGTCGCACTTGCGCGTCCTGCCACTGCGTTGGCCGGCATCCCGAATACGGGACCCGGCATTCTCGATGAACTCGACAGACCGTCCGACGATATCCTGGACCAGGATGGTCCTGATGCCCAAGACGGCATCGAGTTCGTGCGGCATCGCAGGTGGCACCGCCGCCGTCGTCGCGTCTGGAGAAGAGTTTGCCGTCGCTATTGGCGTTACGGTTACTGGCGCCGCAGGTGTTTCCGCAGATCCTTCTGGATCCGCTTCTGACCGACGCCCGGCAAACACGAAGGCCTCCGCATTCGCCGGGCCTGCGCTGTCGGCTAGACTCCGCTCAGGGCAAAAAGGCCCGCCGCTGCAGGGCGGCGGGCAGTCTCTGAAGCGCCGGGGGATCAGCCCGGCATTGGCTCAACGAGGGGCCATGGGTTGGTTGCAAAAAGGCATGCGGGGACTCGCACATGGGGACTCGATTGTACGATCATAACCAAGCCGCGAGGCGCATTGCCCACCTTTTGAGCCGCGCTAAACTTGAAAGGCGGCAATCCTAAATCCGCCGCAGGTGGCCGACGCGATTAGGCAATGTTGTCTCACCGGCATCCGCGTCGGCCATTTTGGCAACGATTATCATTTGAGCGCGAGGGCGAGTTGGCATCCTGATGACTGGCACTACCTTTGGTGGCAGGGTCGGCGCGACTTAACATCTCGGCCAACAGAGGCACGTCCAATGGACATCTCCGGACTGTCAGATTTTGTGGGTGGATCTCAGGTCTTGGCCGCGTTTGCCGGGCTGTTGACGGAAGACAGCGGCCCGGCAGCCTTTCCTTTGGGTGGACCGCTACCGGGCCTGACCGGAGCGGGGTGTCATGGGGGAGCTCCGGCTGCCGCTTAAAATACCACTTTTTCCTTATATGCGCGCTAGCTAAATTAAATAGGGGGAAACGAACGTGACGCCGCGGTGGGCCGGGTTCTGTCAAATATGAAATCGCCGGGGTGCGACCGTCCCAGGCACCTGCATGAAGCGTTGCTGAAGGCCGAAGCGAGATCGCAGGCAAGCACGGCCGCCATTCCTCGGATGGAATGAAACGAGGCGATGAGCCGGAGCGCCTTCCGGACTTCGATGGTACGGTTTTTACCAAGGCTCTCGCCCTTGTCGCCGGATGCTAGTCTGATGAGGCGGCATACCCCCAAAGTCGCCGCAGTGGCCGACGCGGCTTCGGCAATGCCGTCCCACCGGCATGCGCCGGCCACTTCCTGGCGACCGTGACTTGTCGCCGAGTTGGAACCTATTATCACCTACCACAGCTATTAGAGCCTATGAGTCCTTTACGCGGCTGTGCAGAAGAGGCCATTCCCCTACGCTGGATTGCGCCTAGCGCCCGTTCCTAAGTGGTGCGATGATATTTGAATGGGTGCAGACTTCGCCGATAACGAGTTGCAAGCGCGGCTAAACCAATTGGGTGCGCGCGTTGCAGAGTTTAAGGCGGCAAGGCGGCCTGCTCCAGAGGGGGAGCATATTGCTGGCGGCCCGCTTGGTCCGACAGACCCACTAGAGGCGGAACTCCTAGAACGATCAGGAGGATGGTGGGGCTTCAATCGCAACCCAGCGTTCACTCTCGTATCCCTGATGCTCCTTATTCGCTCGCTGCGTCGAACGCGCTAGTCGCCAGCTTGTCATGATTATATTCCTATCGGCCGGGTTGTCAAAAATATAAATCCCCCCTGCAGGGGCGATTATGTAGTTTGCAAACACCAAGCCCAAATGTCACATTGGGGCCTGCGGGCTAGGATGAATGGGCGATGGCAAATCTACCGGGATATTGTCCGTCATGCGGGACGATTTTCTCTGTACCCAACATTGTTGGCGGCGGTGGAAACGTGCGCATTACAATGATTGGGAATGTAATCAACTGCCCAAATCCCAAGTGCGGGAAGACGGCTCGCCTCGCCGACGGCGAATTCAACATCAATGCCAATGAGGCCAGTCTGATTTCCGGGCCGCCATTGACACGAACAATATTAAATCAGCTCCAAAACATCTCCAACCGCGCCAAGGCCCACGAAATCACGCCAGAGGAAGCGGTTGAGCAGGTAGCTCAAATCGCGCCCGAACTAGGCAGGGTGATGGAACGGGCCATTACCCTAGGTCTTCCCATCCTGTCGTTCTTGGTCGCCCTTATTGCTCTGTATTTGCAGTACGAAGGCAACCGCTCGTCGGATGAGTTTGAGACAGCGGCTTTGAGCCTAATGGCCAGACAGACCCAAGCCGTCGAAGTGCTAGCCACTTCAAAAAAAGACGAGCCCAATAACCGTGTTGACGACAAAGGCAGCAACCCAGCCAAGGCAAAAGCCGACAAGAAGTCGGTGACGGTTAAAAGCCCATCGAAGCGCCGCAACCACATCAACGACGAGCGGCGCCGGAAATTGATCGAGCAGCGGAAGGACTTTCCTCGCGGGAGATAGACGGGCGCTCATTTGGCGGCCCTTTTGGCCTTTGCGTTGCCTTTCGCCTTTGGCTTCGGCTTTGGAGCAGGCGGCATGTGCGCCAGCTTGCCCATTACTGTATCTGCCTTTGAGCGCTCACCGTCTGCGCCATGTTCGCGCGCAACGCGGATGAACTCTGCCGATTGATCAGACTGCTTCGTCTTGGGCTTCATCGAACTTCATACCTATTTGATCAGCAGCGGCTGCTCGCTTCAGCCTACGAGCTTCTCTCTTCGGCTGCGTTTCAGCAATTTGCCGCTCCATCCTAACCAGCTTCGCATCCGCTGTCGAAATCTCGCGAAGTTCGCCTTCGCCTTCATCCGGCCACGTACATGAAACCCCAAAGAAGCCGGGATTTGCCGTCCGAACGTGCGCCAGGATAGTCGGCCACCAATGCAGCAACAGAGCGGCCTTACGGCAGAAAAGCCAACCATCCCACCTGGGCGCGAAGAAGACTACGATCATTCCCGCTTCCACAAGAGCCAAGCGCTCATGCGGCACAGTTGGCATCTTGGTGTCCCCGGATATGATTATACGGCCACCAGCCGCTGCATACCGCCTAATCCAAGGGACATCGCTCTTGCGTTGATAGTCTGGGTCTTCCGGCTTCGGCGTGTAGTCTTTCGCGCTCTTGATCTCTACGCCTTGCACTAGATGCCTTAGGCTGCGCTCTTTGTGGAAAAGCGTGAAGACCCGCACCATGGCGGCTGGCATATTTTCATCAAAGGCGACCTTCAAGCCGCCTGCCGCAAGTCAGTTTCGAAGCGCACGGCCTCGCTGACTTGCTTTTCAGATATCTCGAATTGGTCCGCTACTACGCTAACGCTTCCCTCAACCTTCACGGCGTGGGCTAACCTCTCTGTCGGTATATGGCTTTCTTGTAAGATTGGCCGGCCAAAAGAGAAGCGCGGATGCACAATGACATTTGGGGCAGTTCCCCGTCGGGGATACCAAGCGACCATATTGCCGGCAGGATCGAAGACCACGTCATCTTTCAGGGACGGCATAACGATAATTGGCATTTCGAAATTCTTGGTTTTCAGATCCTCATAAATAAGTTCGATACCGTGCCTTCGAGTAATCGCCGCTACGATTTTCCTGCCATCGGTATGGAACACGATATTGTTTGCGAACGGATGCGGGTGAGCAAGGGTGTCTTTTACCTCCTGCAAGATGGAACGGATTTCATTGAGGCGAACTCCACCGTTGGCAAACTTCGCGACAAAGCGAAGCTCCATCAAGTTGGTGAAATTGACCGCGACCTTTCCATTCACCAGCCCAAGCTGGTTATCGATTACTGGTTGCTGGCGTCCCTTTTTGCCGTTCACCCAAATCCGCACGTCCGCCTGCGGCGCCTCGACTAGCTCTGCGGTCTCAGGAACGGTGAATATTCCGCCTCCAAGCAAATCGGGGTTGCTGGGTCCGAACGGTTTCAAGAGACGCCTACCGACGAGTCCCGGCATTTCAGCCGCTTTCCAACAATGCCAGCCATAGCTTTGACCGCCCGGTTGTTGTCATCGACGCCAAGGGCGATGCGGTTGCTGTAGCGAAAATCGAACTCTGCAAGGTAGCGGTGCAGATGCTGCTCACCGCAATGCTGATAGATCCCCTTCATGCCACGCTTGAAGATGCTGTAGTCGCCTTCGACCGTGTTCGTGTGGACGGTCTTTTCGACTTCGTAGCGGACGTATTCGTCCTTGGAATGCGTGACGACATCATGAGAGGCGAAATCCTGACTGGCGCGGCAATAGATGCCGCTTTCGACGGTCATGAGCGCACTTTCCCGCGCGATGTTGGCACGGACGATAGGCATCACATTGCCCATGCGCGCGGTATCGACATGGAAGGAACACGCGCGGCCACCGCGCTCGACAAGCGTGACGACAGAGTTCTTGTGTGCACCGCCGCCGGGCTTCACCTGAGTACCCTTGAGACGGCCTATGTACGTCTCGTCAACTTCGACCTGTTTGCCTTCACCGCCCATTGGAGAAAATTCGCCATCACGCATTGCCTCGCGCAGGCGGTGGAACATGAACCAAGCGGTCTTGTAGGTGACCTGCAGCGTGCGATGCAGTTGGTGAGCGCTGATACCCTTCTTGCTGGACGCGAGCAGGTGCGCAGCTTGCCACCACTTGTTCAGCGGAACATGGCTGGACTCGAACACGGTTCCGACCTTGACGGTGAATTGCTTCTTGCACTCCAAGCAGCGGCGAAGGCCCGTGCGAGCGGTTGCACCAGTTACGCGGGTAATGCGGGTCTGTTCGCAGTTGCCGCACTTGGGGCAGACTGAACCTTCCGGCCAAACAATCGCTTCCAGCCACTCAAAAGCAGCTTCTTCGTTGTGGAAGCGTGGTTCGGAAAGGATGCTCATAACCGTGCCTCTAGTGTGGTTTCACACTAGCTCGCCACGCCGTGTTTGTAACGTACATAATCGCCCCTCGCCAAAGGGTAGGCACCATCAGAGATGCAATCCAACTCAGGACCATCAGCAGCACTTCCCATGGTGGGCATGTCATCGCGTCCCTTCATTGGCAATTCGGTTGTGAGGAATATATTCCTACTGCCCTTAGCTTGTCAATCGGCAATTGCCCGGAAAGTGGGTTCAAACCGTGAACAGAATCTGGCATGGTGCCGCCATGCCGATCATCTCCCCCATCTCAATCAACCCACTCATCGACGGTCGCCAGTCCGAACGCGCCATGCTGGTGCGGCGCGGCGTGCAGCGGCTGCTGATGGAGATGGGCGCGCATGTGCTGCCTGAGCTGTCGCTGGCCACCGGCCGCCGTGCCGACCTCGTCGCACTTACGCGGCAGGGCGACATCTGGATCATCGAGATCAAATCCTCGATCGAGGATTTCAGGGTCGACCGCAAATGGCCCGACTACCGGCTGCATTCCGACCGCTTCTTCTTCGCCACCCACCCCGGCGTTCCCTCGGAGATCTTTCCCGAAGAGTGCGGCTTCATCCTTTCCGACGGCTACGGCGCCGAAATCATGCGCGATGCGCCCGAGCACCGCATGGCGGCGGCAACGCGCAAGGCGCTGATGCTGCGGATCGCGCGGGCTGGTGCTTCACGGCTGCTGGCGGCCGAACTTGCCGGCGTGTCGGTGCCGGCGCTCGAAGGTGAGAGCGAGTAGGTTTTCGCCTTACTCTTCGCCCTCGTCCACTCCACCAACCGCCGTAGCCATCAAAAGCACGGCGGCGCCAAGGATGGCGGCGATGAAGGAGCCGGCGAGGATGCCAACCTTGACCGCATCCTGCAATGCCACGTCACTGGCGAAGGCGAGCAGGCCGATGAACAGGCTCATGGTGAAGCCGATGCCGCACAGCAGCGAGATGCCGATCATGTGCGCCCAGCCGGCATTAACGGGCAGATCGGCAAGCCTGAACCGGATGGCAAGTGCCGAGGAGCCGAACACCCCGACCAGCTTGCCGGCCACAAGGCCGGCGGCGACACCCAGTGTCAACGGTTCGATCAGCGCGCCGAAGCTCAGGCCGGCGAGCGAGACGCCGGCATTGGCAAAGCCGAAGATCGGGATGACGACAAAGGGCACTATCTTGTGCAGGCCGTGCTCGAGCCGGTGCAGCGGCGATTGGTCGAGATCGTGGCCGATCCCGGCGGAGCGTTCGAGCGGAATGGTCAGCGCCAGCGCGACGCCGGCAAGCGTCGCATGGACGCCCGATTTCAGCACCAGCACCCACAGGACGATGCCCAGCACGAGATAGGGCAGCAGCGTCATCACCCGCATGCGGTTGAGCACGACGAGCGCGGCGATGACCGCGAAAGCGGCGCCGAGATAGGTGAGCGACAGGCCGCTGGTGTAGAAGATGGCGATGATGATGACGGCGCCGAGATCGTCGATGATGGCAAGTGCTGTAAGGAACACTTTCAGCGAAGCCGGCACGCGGCTGCCGAGCAGCGACAGCACGCCGAGCGCGAAGGCGATGTCGGTGGCGGTCGGGATCGCCCAGCCTGACAGTGCCGCCGTATTGTCGCGGTTGATGGCGACATAGACGAGCGCCGGAACCACCATGCCGCCGGCGGCGGCGATGCCGGGCAAGGCGCGCCGGGGCCAGGTGGAGAGCTGGCCATCCAGCATCTCGCGCTTGATCTCCAGCCCGACGAGCAGGAAAAAAACCGCCATCAGTCCGTCATTGACCCAGTGCGACACGCTGAGCGGGCCGAGATAGGCATGAAGAGCGGAAAAGTAGTTTTCGGCGAGCGGCGAATTGGCGACGATAAGAGCCAGAGCCGCCGCCATCATCAGGATGATGCCGCCGGCCGCCTCGCTATCGAGAAATTCGCGAAGGACGGAAACCGGCCGCTGCTTCAAATCCTGCATATCGCCTCCGTTAAGCCGCGTCACTTGCATGTTGCGCAGGTGTCGCTGGGGACGCAAGACACCTGTTCACGTTGGCAGATCGCATACCTCGGAGACTGGCCGAAACGCCCATCACTTCGTCATCCCGGAGCAAGGAGCGACGCGGCGCCGCGCAGACCCGAGGATGACGACGCTCGGTTTAGCGCGGTGCGCGCTTGGCCAGTATCCGCTGCAAGGTGCGGCGATGCATGTTGAGCCGGCGCGCGGTCTCCGAGACATTGCGCTCGCACATTTCATAAACGCGCTGGATATGCTCCCAGCGGACGCGGTCGGCCGACATCGGGTTTTCCGGAGGCGCCGCGCGCTCACCGGCGGTGCGGGTGAGCGCCGCGAAGATATCGTCGGCATCGGCGGGCTTGGAGAGGTAATCGACGGCGCCGAGCTTCACCGCGGTCACCGCGGTGGCGATGTTGCCGTAGCCGGTCAGGATGATGGTGCGGGAATCGTCGCGCTTTTCGCGGATGGCCGCGACCACGTCGAGGCCGTTGCCGTCACCGAGCCGCATGTCCACCACGGCGTAGGCGGGCGGATTGGCGCGTGCCTTGGCAACCGCCTCCTCGACGCTCTCGGCCGTCTCGACGACGAATCCCCTGGTTTCCATGGCGCGGGCCAGACGCGTAAGGAACGGCTTGTCGTCATCGACGATGAGCAGCGAGGTGTCTTCGCCTTCAACCATTGCGCCAATATTTTCGTCGCCTGTCATAGTCTCAAAATTCCTGCTGCCTTAATTTTACGCAGATATAGTTCCCGAGCCTCATTGTCCAATTTTTAGAGCTCCTTCAAGGCTCTCAGGCGGTGTCGAACATGCTGGCCGAAGTGATTTCCGGATTGAGGAACACACCACGCGGCCACGAAATCTGTACCACGGCGCCCTCACCCAGGCCGCTCGAATTGCGGAAATCGAGCGTCGCGCCCGAGCGTTCGAGCAAGGTCTTGGCGATGAACAGGCCGAGCCCCAGGCCGCCGCCGGCTTCATTGCCCTGGCGCGTCGACATATAGGGCTCGCCGATGCGGTCGATGATCTCGGCCGGAAAGCCCGGTCCGTCATCGATGATCGAGAAGGTGACGGTGGCCTCGTTCCAGCTCCAGCCTACGGTGACGCTCTTGCGGGCGAAGTCGACGGCATTCTCGACCAGATTGCCGAGGCCGTAAATGACGCCCGGATTGCGGCGCCCGACCGGCTCGGGCCCGATGCGCTCTCCAGGCCGAAGCTTGATCGAGATGCCGAAGTCGCGATGCGGGGCGGTGACCTCCTCGACCAGCGAGGTCAAAGGCAGCCGCGAAAGATGCGCCTCGCCCTCGGACGACAGGCTGGTCAGGCGCTTGAGGATTTCGCGGCAGCGCTCGCTCTGCGAGCGAAGCAGCTTCATGTCTTCCCCGTATTTCGGATCGTTGCCGAGCGCCTTTTCCATCTCCTTGGTGACAAGCGCGATGGTGGCCAGCGGCGTGCCAAGCTCGTGAGCGGCCGCGGCGGCAAGCCCGTCGAGCGCCGAGAGGTGCTGCTCGCGCTGCAGCACCAACTCGGTGGCGGCGAGCGCATTTGCAAGAAGCCTTGCTTCGGCAGCCACGCGGAAGGCGTATATGGCGGTGAAGGCGATCGAGGACAGCACCGCCATCCACATGCCGGCGACATAGATGAAGGGCATCTCCAGCGGCGCGTCCTCATGCCAGGGCAGCGGCAGATGGACAAAGACCAGCAAGGTCGCCGCCGACATCACCAGCCCGCCGAGGATAGCGGTCAGGCGCAGGGGCAGCGATGTCGCCGAGATGACGACGGGCACGGTCATCAGCAGCGAGAACGGGTTGGTGAGGCCGCCGGTCATGTAGAGCAGGCCGGCAAGCTGCAGGCTGTCGAAGATGAGGATGCCGAAGGCCGCAAGTGGGGTGAGCCGGTGCGCCGCCGGAAACCGGAAGGCGAGAAACAGGTTCATCCAGGCCGAACAGGCGATCAGCGCAAAGCACAGGCTGACCGGCAGCGGAAACTTCAGGCCATAGGCAACGACGAGAACCGCAACGCTCTGACCGACGATCGCAAGCCAACGCAGACGGATCAGGGTGTTGAGGCGCAGTCTCTGGCTCTGCTGGAAATCGGGCGAATGCAAAACGTTGGTCATGGCCCTGAATTACAGCCGCGGGACGGCAAAGGCTAGGTACCTCTGGGTTTTGCCCGGGCGGTGGCGGCGGCGAGCAGCGGATTTTCGGGCCAGACATGCTTGGGGTAGCGGCCGCGCATGTCGGCGCGCACATCGGCCCAGGAGCCGCGCCAGAAGCCGGGCAGGTCGCGTGTCGTCTGGATCGGCCGGTGCGCCGGCGACAGGAGTTCGAGCGTCAGTGGCACGGTGCCATTGGCGATGGCGGGGTGGCGATCGAGGCCGAACAGCTCCTGCACGCGAACCGCCAGCACCGGCCATTCGCCGTCATAGCGGATCGGCACATGGCTGCCTGACGGCGCGTCGAAATGGGTTGGCGCCAGCGTGTCGATCTTGCGCTGGAGATCGTGCGGCACGAGTGTCGCCAGTCCGGCCGAGATAACGCCCGCATCGATGGCGGCAAAATTTGCCCCGCCGGACAGGAACGGCAGCAGCCAGTCGTCGAGGCGCTCGATGAGCGCGGCATCCGCCATATCCGGCCAGGGCGCGCCAAGGCCGCGATGCAGCCAGGATAGCCGCTGGCGCAGCGTTTGCGCCTCCTTGCTCCAGGTCAGCAGCGACAGCCCATGCTCGCGCACCGCATCAAGGATGGCCTGATCGGCGTCTGTGCCGGTTGGCGGCGGCAGCATGCGTTCGGCAAGCGTGATCGCGCCGAGGCGCACGGTCTCGCGCACGCGCACGGCACGCTTGTCGCGGTCGAAGCTCGTTTGCCTTCGTGTTTCGATCCTGCCGGCAAGTGCTGCGCGGACATCGTCCTCGCTAATTGCCGCCGCCGCCGTGATGCGCGCATTCTGCGCCTTGCCCTGCAGGTCGGCGACGACCAGAAACGGCTCGCCCGCCAGCGGATCGGCGGCGTCGAGCATGGCGCCCGAACCATTGGCCAGCACGAAACGGCCGCGCTCTCCACGCGCCTTGGCGATGCGATCCGGCCAGGCGTGGACGAGCAGGGGACCGGCTCCACCCTCCCCCTTGTGGGGAGGGTCGATCCGCGTAGCGGATCGGGGTGGGGTCGGTTCGGGCACGGCATCGGCGCGGCCCCCCCCCCCCCCCCCCCGCGGCGGCGGGGGCGGCGGGGGCGCGCCGCGCCCCCCCGGGGGGGGGGGGG
>NZ_JAMYMV010000099.1:0-18426 GCF_040318715.1 Mesorhizobium sp. M1050
CCGCAGCCGCGCCGTCGGCGCCGAACACCGGCGTAAACACCGATGCAAAGCTCGCCGTCGCATTCAGCCCAAGATTGCTCTCGTCGACCGTCAGCGGAGGCTGTGTCGCACTCGCCGTGACCGACGGCACATCGTCAATGATGTCAACAGAGATCGTCGAGGTCGAGCTGTTGCCGAAGCTGTCGGTCACAGTGTAGGTGAACACGTCCCTGCCGAGCTCCGTCGCAGCGCCGTTGTCGATGGCAGGCGCCGTCGTGAAGGGCGTGGTCAGCGTGTAGGTATAGTGGCCGTCCTGGTCGATCTGCAGCACACCGTAGGTGCCCTGCACGGTCACCGGGATGCCGCCGACCGCCGATGAGGTGGCTCCGGCGATGTTGGTTACATGCGGGCTGTCCGGATCGCCTAGCGTCAGTGTGCCCGTAACAGTCTCGGCCGTGCTCGATGGGCTCGTGCCCGTCACTGTGCCGTGGCCGATGTCGTTGCCTGTTGTGCTGGTGTCCAGCGCGGCCTCGTCAACCGTGACTGTGGCTGCAACAGGTTGCGGCGTGCCGCTCGACACTGTGATTGTCAGCGTCGAGGGCGAGGTGTCTCCGTCGCCGTCCGTGATGGTGTAGTTGAAGACGTCAATGCCCGACGCGTTCGGGTTGGCGTGATAGCTGTAGCCGCCATTGGCATCGACCGTCAGCACGCCATAGGTGCCCGGCACCGTGCTGCCCGCAACATTCGTCCAGGCAATCGAGGCGATGCCGTCGGCGCCTGCCGTGTCGTTGGTCTCGACATTGCCCACAACAGTCTGGCCTGACTGCGCCACGTCAATGTCGGCGTGGGCTGTCGGCACATCGTCGGACACCGTCACGTTGACCGTGCCGGTCGCCTGCGTGCCGTCGGTATCGGTGGCAACCACGCCGAGATGGCCCAGATTGACCAGATCGTCGGCGTTGATGCCGGGATGGGCATCGTAATTGTTGTTCAGCGTCGCCGTCACCGTCGCCACATTGTTGGCAACCGACAGGTCGAGCGCCACCACCGTCACGGCGCCGTCCTTGCCCACGACCTGGGTGTCCGACAACCTGGTCCAGGTCAGGTTGGCGGTGTTCAGCCCGCTCAAATCGGTGCCGAAGGCGATCGAGGCGATCGCGTCCGAGCCCGGCGTGAAGGTGATCGAGTTCGCGGCGAAGTCAGGGCCGGCCGGCGTCGAGCCGTCGCTCAGGTTCTGGTCGTCAAGCGCCAGCGTGATCGGAGCGCCCGCAGCCGGGCCTGCGCCGTCCGTGATCGTGAAGGCGATGTTGGCGGTCGAAGTGTCGAGATCGCCATCCGTCACCGTGTAGGTCGCGTTGACCGCCACCGGGCCGGAGCTGTTGTCGACCGAGGCATCCGGCGTGAACGAGTACGACCCGTCCGCCTTCACCTGGATGGTGCCCGCGCCGATGTCGACCGACTGCGAGTAGCCCGTACCGGGATCGAAGATCAGCAGCGTGCCGTTGACATGCGTCACCGTCGCGCCATCGGCGCCCGCAACGAAGTCCAGTGTCCCGGTCAGCGCCGGAGCACCTTCCGCAATTGACTGCGAGGCTTCATCATGGGCCGTCGGCACATCGTCGGACACCGTCACGTTGACCGTGCCGGTCGCCTGCGTGCCGTCGATATCGGTGGCAACCACGCCGAGATGGCCCAGATTGACCAGGTCGTCGAGATTGATGCCGGGATGTGCATCGTAGTTGTTGTTCAGCGTCGCCGTCACCGTCGCCACATTGTTGGCAACCGACAGATCGAGCGTCACCACGGTCACCGCGCCGTCCTTGCCCACGACCTGGGTGTCCGACACCCTGGTCCAGGTCAGGTTGGCGGTGTTCAGCCCGCTCAAATCAGTGCCGAAGGCGATCGAGGCGATCGCGTCCGAGCCCGGCGTGAAGGTGATCGAGTTCGCGGCGAAGTCAGGGCCGGCCGGCGTCGAGCCGTCGCTCAGATTCTGGTCGTCAAGCGCCAGCGTGATCGGAGCGCCGGCAGCCGGGCCTGCGCCGTCCGTAATCGTGAAGGCAATGTTGGCCGTCGAAGTGTCGAGGTCGCCGTCCGTCACCGTGTAGGTCGCGTTGACCGCCACCGGACCGGAGCTGTTATCAACCGAGGCATCCGGCGTGAACGAGTATGACCCGTCCGCCTTCACCTGAATAGTGCCCGCGCCGATGTCGACCGACTGCGAGTAGCCCGTGCCGAGATCGAAGATCAGCAGCGTGCCGTTGACATGCGTCACCGTCGCGCCATCGGCGCCCGCAACGAAGTCCAGTGTCCCCGTCAGCGCCGGAGCACCTTCCGCAATTGACTGCGAAGCTTCGTCATGCGCCGTCGGCACATCGTCGACGATCTTAACCGAGAGCGTGGCGTCGGTGCTCTGCAGATCCTGGTCCGTCAGCGTGACGGTGAAGTTCTCAAACAGGCTGTTCGTGCCCTGGATGGGGTCATGCGCCTCGTTGTCGACCAGCGTGTAGGTGTAGCTAACCTGGCCGGTGGCGGCATTGTAACCCGTCACATTGAGTGTGTTGCCGAGCGCGGTGGTGAAGGAGCCTGCGGTGAACGCGCCATTGGTGATGAAGGCATTGCCGTCGATCGCCAGCGAATGGATGCCGTCGGGCGACGAGATGGTGAAAGTGCCGGCGCCGGTCTCGGCAGTGCTTGCCGGATCCGACCCAGGTCCGCCCGGCGTGCCGACATTCAATGCAGCCTCGTTGACGACGACATCGCCGCCATTGGCCGCCGGCGTCAGGTCGGTGATGACAGGCGTCGAGTTGCCGATCGAAATCGTCAATGTGGTGTGCGAGGTGTCGCCGTCGCCGTCCTTGATCGTGTAGGTGAACACGTCGTTGACGCCGCCGGGCGTGCCGGCGTCGCGCACGTAGGTATAGCTGCCGTCACTGTGCAGCGTCAGCTTGCCGTAGGCGCCCTGGAACGGCACGTCGAGCGTAGCCGCGTCAGTGACATCGGTATTGGTGTTGCCGGCCGCAACGCCCACCACCGTCGCCCCGTCGGCGCCCTGGGTGTCGGCAATGCCGTCCGTGGTGTTGCCATCACCCGCATCCGTACCACCGACAAGCACATTGCCCGTGGCGGGGCCGAACTGGCCGGCGGCGATGCTGTCGATATCGGCAACCGCCGTCGGCACATCGTCGACGATGGCGACGGCAAAGGTGGTGCTGGCCGTATCGCCGTCGACATCCGTGACAGTGATGCTGAAATTGTCCGAGACCGTGTCGTTGGGATTGAATCCATCCCCCTGCAAGGGATGCGTGACCGATTCGGTCACCGTGTAATTGTATTCGATAGCGCCCGTGGTCGGATTGAAGGAGACGATCGTGATGTAGCCGAAATCCCCCAGGATTTGCTGGCCGACGCCGATGACGGTGGCGCCGTTGATGACTATCGACCCGATTCCATCCGGCGCGTCGATGCTGATCGCTCCAGTGCTGGAGGTTTCCGAGTGGCTCGGCGCATCGCTGCCCGGCGATTGTCCCTTGCCGCCGTCGAGGCCCGTTTCGCTGGCCGCCTCATCCGGGGCAAGCAAGGACGTGGCCGTCACTGTAACCTGCCTGTCGACGATCGAGGGGAACAGTTCGCGCCGGTCCAATTGACCAAACTGCAAGGCCGTCGGCGGCAGCAGGGCCGACAGGTCGAACCCGTCGCCGATACCGCCGGGAGGGACCGAGAAGTCTCCGCCTGCACTGGAATTCGAACCGCCCGGGCCGGCCGATATGGAACCGTCGGCACCGAAGGCGACATCGACATGGCTGGCTTCCAGCGCTGCCAGCAAGGCAACGCGCGGCACCTCGACGTCGCCGATGATGAAGGTCGGCACGTGCAAGGCGCCGTCCTTGATCACGATCACCGAGCCGTCGGCCTGTTCGAGCACAAGGTTGTTGCCGTCGACCTTGATGTTGTCGATCGAAACGTTGGACGGAAGTTTTACAATGTTGCCAGCGTCAGCCACATATTCGTGCGCTGCCGCCGCCGCGGGTGCGTTTGCCGTCGCCGGCGCCTCCGGCTTGGCGGGCGCTGCGCCGACATCGACCGGCACCGGTTCGGACGCTGCCGGGGCGGGCTGCGTCGACGTTGCCTGTGCGACCAGCATCTCTGCCGGCGAAATCTGACTGTTGTGTTCACCGGACGCGGAATGGTCGTCCATGGAACCCGAAAAGCTGTCCAAATCGATATTGGTGGTCATTGCTGAAACCCCTCCGTCATTTCCCGGAAAGAGACAGTGGCGACCTCTGCTTTGCAACCGTCCTGCAATCTATTTCATATACTCGGATATGCATGGTTCGGCATTTTTTACACGTGGTAAACTACAACAATATAACATGATATACATTGACGCCCGTGGAAGCCGAAAGGATGGAGGTGAGCCGCGATTGTTTGGTAAATGGAAGTATAAATTTGTATAAAATTTTACGCAAAATAGTCGAAGTGATTTGGGGGAAAGTTATCTACCTTCCTTTCCAATAATTTGAGACAAGATTGGTAGCGTCCACAGTCAAAGGTGGGCGTCATGAAAAAAGAAAACTCAGCTCTGGGAAAAACCGGGCTCAAGGTGCTCCTGCTGGCAATCGCGCTTGTCGGCCTGGCAGGGCCATCATTCGCGAACGCAATTTCCAGCGATGCAGCCGCACAGGGCGCGCCTCTGGAAAGGGTCCAGACGCCGCCCTGCCTCGGCGGTGTGTCGCTGGCGAGGCCTCAGCCCTGGCAGCCTGCTGCCCCTTACCGCATCGGCATGGTGTTCGGCAGCTATGGCCCGGCGATTGCCGATCGCGGCGACAGCCCGTCAATGGCGCAAGCCGGGATAGACCCTGTGCAGACCGCGTCGATCATTCCGGGCGTGTTCGGGTCGGTCGCCCTGTCGATGCGCAATTTTCCCGTCTCGGCCCGCTGGGCGCCCGTCTACCGGGCAATCATCGCCTGTTCGGCTGGCAGCGACTGCGAGCGCAAGAGCGCGGCTTTCGTCGACATGGTCTCCGTCGCCCAAGGCAAGGGGTTCAGCGAGAAACTGTCCTTCGTCAACAGCGCCGTAAATCACCTGATCGCCTACAGGAAAGACAGCGTCGTCTATGGCAAGCTCGACTATTGGGCGAAGCCGTCGGAGATCCTCGAACGGCGGGCCGGAGACTGCGAGGATTTCGCCATCCTCAAGATGACGGCTCTGCTGAGGGCCGGCATCCCAACGCAAAGCATGGCGCTGGTCGTTCTCCAGGACCGCAAGCGAGGCTTCTTTCACGCCGTGCTGTCGGTGAGCACGGGTAGCGGCACCTTCATTCTCGACAGCCTCAGCAACACCGTTATGCGCGACAGCGATCTGCCGGATTACGTTCCGCTCTATTCGTTCAGCACGGACCGCGCCTGGATCCACGGGTCCAGACCGGGCGAAGCCCAGATGGCCGACATCAAGGGTGGCTTCGCGACGGTCGCGCCGGGCGAAGGTTTTCAGCCGTAGGTCTACGCCAGGATTGGCAAAGCCGTCCAGTGAGCGGACCGGTCTAGCCGGCGAAGACGAACGCCATCAGCAACTCCGGCTCGACCACCGGCGCGCGCACCGCATTCAACTGCCCACGGTATCGACGTTCGCCGGCACCTATGACAAAGCCGGTGGCCACCGGCGTTTCGCCATTGGCATCGAGCCGCGCGAAGATATCAGCCACATTGAGGTCCAGCGCCAGCTTGAGGTCGTTGCGCGCATCATCGCTTGGGGCGATCGGCAGTTGACGCTTGACCAGCTGCTGGAACGGCGCGTTGAACGTCAGGATCTTCTTCGACGATGCCAGCGCAAAGGCCGGCGACGGGCAAGCGACCAGTATGGCGTTGATGGTATTGATCGACGCAAGCTTTCGCAACGTCAGGTTCTCGTCCCCCAATCCACGCATGCAGGCCACCCGGATCGCAGATGTCAGGTTGCCTGTCTGCGCCTGGCTTTCGGCGATCTCGTCGATGAGCATGCCGATCGTGCATTTGCGGACTTCGGCCATGTGCTTCAGCGCCATCCAGAATGCCCGCTCCAGACGGATGCCGCGTCGTATGCCGCCGCGCGCCACCACCCGAAATTCCAGCCCAAAATCCTCGGCTGTGACCGACGGCAGCAGCCGCTCGCGATCAGGCTGATGGAGGCTGGCGCTACCGCTCACTCATCGCCTCCTCACGCGCCTTGTTGATCGGCTTCAGGAGGTAGTGCAGGATCGTCTTGCGCCCGGTCTTGATGTCGACTGAACAGATCATGCCGGGGATGATCGAATAGGCTTTGCCGTCTCTCTGAAGTGTCGATTTGTCCGTCGACACGCGCACCTGATAGTAGGGTTCCCCGGTCTTCTGATCGACCAGACTGTCTGCCGTGATGTTCGAAACCTTGCCCTCGATGCCGCCGAAGATCGAGAAATCATAGGCGGTGACTTTGATAAGTGCTTCCTGGTCGGGGCGGATGAACGCGACATCCCGTGGCGAAACCCGTGCCTCCACCAGCAAGGTCTCGGAGGTCGGCACGATGCCGGCCACCACGGCGCCAGGCTGGACGAAGGCGCCGACCGTGTTCAGCTCCAGCGTGTTGACGATGCCGTCCACCGGAGACCGGATATCGGTGCGGGCCACCTTGTCGGTCGCCCCCCTTATGGTTTCACCCACCACCGAAAGGTCCGCCAGCGCCTGGGTGAGGTCGTCCAACGCCTCCTGCTGCAGTTGCAGGCCGAGTTCCTCGACCTGAAGCTGTGCTTCCGTGATCGCCGCCTTGCCCTTCTTGATGGTCTCGCCCGCCAGGTTCAGCTGACCGTTGAGTTCGGTCTGCTCGCGTTCCACCCGGAGTTGCTCGGTCCTTGCCATCAGGCCTTTCTTGACCATCGCGTCGACCAGCGTTGCCTCCTGGTCGCTGACGGCCAGGTTCTTGGTCAGACGGTCGGAATTGGCGATCGCCTCGGCCAGTTCCTTTTCGCGCTGGTCGAGGCGTGACTTGAGCACGGATAGCTTGTTGTCGGAATTCTCGCGTCGGGCAATGAGCAGCTTCTGTTCATTGTCGCAGATTTGCGGAGCGATCGACTGAATGTCTTGCGGGCACGGAAATGCGCCCGACAGATTGCCGGCCTGTTCGTATTTCAACCTTGCTATGCGCACTTCCAGCGCGCGCGCCTTGGCCTGCTGCTCGCCGAGGCTGGACGTGTTGAGGGTGTTGTCCAGACGGATGATGAGATCGTTCTTCTTGACGATCTGGCCGATCGTCACGGCGATCTCCTGGACGACACCGGCTTCACTCGCCTGAATGACCTGGGTCTTGGAAGCGGGTATGACCTTGCCGTCGCCGCGTGCGATCTCATCGACTTCGGCAAAGGAGGCCCAGGCGACAAAAGCGACGAAGAGCGCTCCTATGATGAATATGGACGCCGACGCGAAAAGCGGCGGTCGATCTTCCCTGGCAAGCATTTCCCACGCCCCAACGCATTGGATGCATTACTATTTGTTCTATCAGGCGCTTGTTTTCTGCAACGCCTGTATGACTTGGTCCTTCGGACCGTCGGCAACGATCTTGCCCCGCTCGATGACGATCAGGCGGTCGGCCAGTTCAAGCATGCTGAACCGGTGTGTGGAGACGATCAGCGTCGTGTCGCGGTCAAAGGCGACTTTCAGCTGCTTGATCAACTGGCGTTCCGATGCGAGATCCATCGAGCCCGATGGTTCATCCAGAAAGACGATTTTCGGCTTGGTCAAAAGCAGGCGTGCGATCGCCACCGTCTGCCTCTGGCCGCCGGAAAGATTGGTGCCGCGCTCGCCGACATTCATGTCGTAGCCGCGCGGGTGGCGTGAGACAAAATCGTCGACGCCGGCGGCCTTCGCCGCTTCGATGATCTGCTCGTCGGTAGCCTCGGGGCATGCCATCAGGAGGTTTTCCTTGATGGTGCCCGAGAACAGGTCGCCAGCCTGCGCAACGATGCCGACCGCGGCGCGAACCTCGGACGGGTGATACTGGCGAATGTCGATCCCATCCAGCAGCAGCTCGCCGGAAGTCGGCAGGAAAAGCCGGCCGATAAGACGACCCATCGTCGTCTTGCCCGATCCTATGCGGCCGATGATACCGACCCGCTCACCTGGCTTCACCGAGAAATTCAGGCCGCTCAAAACCTCGTTTTCCGTGCCGGGATAGACGAACCCGACGTTTCTGAACACCATCGCCCCGCTGCGAATGGGGCGATTGACGAAACCCACCGTGTCCGGCCGGTCTTCCGGCTGAGCCATGATCGAGTTCACCATCCTCAACGAGAGCATGGCCTGGCGGAACCGGGACAGCGTGATGGCGATCTGGCCGAGCGGAGCCACGGCCCGGCTCGCCAGCATCACCGTTCCTATGATTGCTCCTGTCGAAACATGCCCTTCCGAGAAGGCGTAGGCACCGGCCACGACCAGAGCGACGGTCACCAGCTGTTGTATGGACTGGGTTATGTTGCCCGCGGCCGCCGACAATTGCTTGATCTTCTCGGAGGTGTTGGCGGCGTTCTTGGAGTGCTCCCCCCATTTGCGCAGCAGGTACGCCTCGGCGCGCAGCGACTTGATCGTCTCCAGCGTGGAGATGGATTCGACCAGCAGGGACTGGCGTTGCGAAGCTTCGTTCATCGAGGCGGCGACGCGCTTGCCGATGCGACGCTGCGTGATCAGGCCGACGACAACCGACATCACGAAGGCCAGCGCCGGTATGATCACCAGCCAGCCGCCGATCGCATAGATGACAAGCAGAAAGACGAAGACGAATGCCGTGTCGATGAATACGCTGATGGTGTTCGAGGTGAAGAACTCCCTGACGAACTCGTATTGCGTGACCCTGTTCGCGTATTCACCGGTCGAACCGGGACGCGCCGACAGCGACGAGTTCAGCACTTTCTCGAACAGAAGATACGATATCCGAAGATCGGCTTTGCGCCCTGCATAGTCGATGAGGGCAGCCCTGGCCGTCTTCAAAAGCAGGTCGAACAGGATGACGGCGCCAATGCCGATTGCCAGAACCCACAGTGTCGATATCGCCTTGTTCGGCAGGATCCTGTCGTAGACGTTCATCGTGAAGATGGGCGAGGCTATGGCCAGCATATTGATGAACACCGCCGCCAGGACGACCTTCGAATAGGTGCGCCAGAAAGCGCCCATCGTTCCGGTAAGCCAATGTCTTCGCTCGATCTTGGCTGCCGAGCCGACCGTCATCCCCTCGGCCGCGTTGGCATAGGTGATCGAGAAGGACGCTCCACCGCTGATGTAGCTGGCGGCGAGTTCCGATCTGCCGATTGCGGTGCGACCGTCCTCCTGGGGCGCGGTGATATACGCGCCGTCTTCGGTTTGCGCGAGCAGGGCGATGGGCAACTGGCTGACGCGAAAGACGATGGCGGGCAGGTCGATGCGGCCCCTGAGAAAGTCGCGGTGGCTGAACTCGGTGACTTCCATGCCGATGCGCTCGGCAAGGTGCCTGATGTCGTCGACTTCAATTCGGGTGTCCGACAGCGGTACGCCGGCGAACAGCACCGTCTCCGCGCTCGGCCTGCCGAGATATCCGGCAACGGCTGAGAAGCAGGCCTTGAACGCCTCCTTGGGAGACAGGATATGGGGTTGCTGGTTCACGATCTGCCCGTCGGAACTCTCGCTGGACTTTGCGCCGTCTTACTTCTTCCTCACCGGGGCGAGAATGTCGAAAGGCAGGTCGTTCTTCTGCTCCGACGGCGTCCGCGCATAGGTCTCGGTGTCCGCGGTTTCCGGTGCCGCAAACTCGGTTCGCGCATAGGCCGTCGCTTGTTTCGCCGGCTGAAGGTTCATCGTTTTCAGCAACTGTCCGGTCGCGGCCAGCAGCCGGTACTGGGCAAACAGCGATGCATAGGACGAGGTATCAGCCAGCGTTGCGGTGTTGAACCGCGTATTCTGTGCATCGAGCACGTCGAGCAGCGAACGCTGTCCGACTTTGAACTGCTCGCGATAGGAAGCGACCAGCTTCTCACTGGAGGCGGCTTGTTGCCTCAGTGTCTTTGCCAGATCGGCTTGCCGGAAACGGCGATCCCATGAGGTGCGAACGGCTTCCTCGATTTCGCGCTGGACCTGATGCAGCGCCAGACGCTGTTCGCTGGTGCGGCGGATCTGCTCCTGCTCGTTGGCCTTGTCGATACCGCCGCGGTAGAGATTCCAGCGCAGGACCACGCGCGCCTGCAGGTCGCTGGTGTCGCCATCGTCGCCGTCAATGTCGGCTCCCGCCCGGGCGCGACCTTCAGCGATGATGGAAGGACCAAATTTTGCCCGTGCAGCATCCACGAGGGAGGCCGCCGCATCGATGTCGCTGTTGGCCATGTGCACGCGCGGATTGCTTTCCCGCGCCAACCCTATTGCCTCGTCAAGCGAGCGTGGGAGCGCGGCCGAGACATCGCCCGGCCTCGAAGGGCTGGTCAGTGGCTTTCCGACGGTCTTGAAGAAGCGGATCTTGGCCGCTTCCAGTTCCTCGGTCGCCTCTTGCATGCGCGCCTTGGCGGCGAACAGCCGTTCCTCGGCCTGTTGCCGGTCGGCCTCGTTCAGCGCGCCGCCCGAAATGCCTTGCCGGATGTCGCCGAGAATTGCCTGGTGGAAGCCGAGATTCTTCTTCGCTTCGGCAACGATCGAAGCCTGCAGCATGTACTCCAGGTAGTCCTGGACAACGGACAGCCCGATGAATTCGGAGCGTTCCAGCACCCGGAACGAAGCGCCATCGACGCGCGATGCCTGGCGGTTCAACTCGGCCCGCCTTGCGCCGCTGTCATAAAGCGTCTGCGAAACCGTAAGATCGGTTTCAGCCGGATAGAGCGCGTCGTCTTCGATGGAAAGCGATCGCCGGGACGGATTGTCGAGCCGGCGAACGCCAGCCGATGCCTCGACGTCGACGCTGGGAAGATAAAGCCCCTTGGCCTGCCGCAGCTCGAATTCGATGGCTTCGCGGTTTTCGATTGCCTGTCCAATCTCAGGATTGGATTCCACCGCAACGGCCATCGCCTCCTTGAGCGTGAGCGCATGAGCGCCCCCGAAGGTCAGCATGGTGGCCGCCATCAAAAGACCAAGGCGCTTGCCTATGGTCGACATGCTTGTCGTATTCATATGAACCCACCCTACGGTTTCCCCAGCGCCCCTATTACTTGAGCGCTATGGCCAAGCCAAGGCCTACCTGTCGGGGGATTATTCACAGATTCATGAAATTTGTGAGCGATTATTGGTTTAGCCGCCACTAAAACGGCGATTCAGATCAGAAGAGCGGCGGGATGTAACAAAAATGGCACATAGAAATCGACCCGCTGCGGCTGTACCCGGACGCCGCCACGTGTGGGAAAGCGGCCGATGAAGCCAGAATCATACCGGCTACTAACGGCCGAAGCCGGGGCTGGATCGCTATTTCGGACAGCGCCACGAGGTGCAGGCTGCCCCCCGTTCCCCCTCAACGCGCGCTTAACGCGGTCATACGGTCGGGCGCCGCGGTCAGCCCGTGCAGCGACACCGGGAATGTCAGCGGGGTCTCGGCATCTGTCGTGACATTGAGCTTCAGCACGGAGCCTTCCCGCAGTTTTCCAAGCACCGACCGTTCGATGGCAAAGACCGCGAGGCAACCCGTTGGCAGGCAGGTCCTGAAGCGCTGCTGGGACAATGGCGGCCGATCGTCGATCTGGAGCGTCACGCCTGAGTCGAGCAGTATGCCGAAGGGTAGAAGCAGGGTAGCCGTCGTCGAACCGTCCGCGCGTCCCGCGATTTCCACCGCAAGAAGCCTCTGGCCGTTCTGCTGGACCTGGTCCTGCGAAAGTGAACACACCCTTGCCTTCTCGCGGACGGAACAGGCCACGCTCCAGTCCTGATAGACTTCGCGCAGCGACGACGGTCCGTCGAGGACCGCCGCCACCTGTTGCTGGGCCAAGGCCGGCGACATCAATGAGAATACGATTGCCCCAAACGCGGAGACGGCCTTGAGGCCACGCTTCATGTACAAACCCACTCGCGGATCTTGCATTTGCTTCCCGCCGCCTCGCAGGCCTGCAAAGCGAGGTCTTCCGCTTCACGACGCGTTTCGGCGGAATCCACGCCCCAGGGCGTGAACTGCCGGTCATTCGCCTTCTCGGCCAAGGCCAGGGCACCGCAATGCTTGTAGGGAAAGCCGGTATCGTCGTCGTCGTTCCAATGGCGATGATTGCGGAACACCGTTACGACGGTGCAATTATCTCCGCCCGCGTTCTTGCAATGCTTGAGCGCGATATCCGACGCCTCCTGCCGCTTGTCGGCGCCCCAGAAGAAGCCGTATTTGACGTCTGTGCTGGAATAGGCGATCGCCGCCCAGATGCCTTTTTCCTCCTGCGGTGGTGGCGCCGGCGGTTCGGGTGGCGCTTCCGGCAGATCGGCCGAGATGACCTGCCCGGCCCAGAGCAAGGCAAAGCCAAGAACAGCAGCCAAAGGTCCGTATCTCATAGTCAGCAATCCTCTGCAGGAGCCGTCGCCATCAGCTTCGCGTCCTCACTTCGACGCCGAAGCGACGGAGATCACCACACAGCTGTTGCCTGTCGGCAGGAGAAGGGCTTCACCCGCGTTACCGCCAAGCTCGTACACCTCGACCTTGCCAAGATGGTCGGTGATCTTGCTGCCCTGCGGAAGAACGGAGGGTATATCGGAACACGGACTGGCGAACGGCGCCACCCGTACCATCGCTCCCTCGCAACCCGAAGCGGTGGGCGATGCGAAAACGACGCCGGCGGCCGGTCCGCTATAGCGCTCGGTCGAATAGTCCATGCCGACAAAGGCCTGAACGGCATGTTTGTCGGCGGCCTGGTCGTTCCACAGCGATTTGACGCTGTATTTGGCGCCGGTCGTCAAGATCTGCCCGAGCACCGGGTAGATCGTCGAACAGGCCTGCACACCGGCTTGCTTGACGTGCTCGAGGAAAGGCGTGTCCGGAAGTGCTGGCGCGGCTGCCTGCGCCTGTGCGGCCGTCGCGCCGCCGATCAGGTTGGTCATCGCGACGTAGTTCGCGGCGGCGAAGCCCAGGCCAGCCATCGTCAGCCCCATCAGCGAAAGTGCGAGGACGCGCGGCCACCGCCGCCGCGGCGGCTCGGCGAGCCTCTGCCGATCCGGCTCGACGGTCGGGCTGCGTTTTGCGGACATGAACTGGTCCTGCTGGCTCATGATGCTTCCCCGGTCATTTGATTGGCGAAAGGGCTTGCGTCAGCCCCTTGAGTGTTGCGGTCACGGTGATCGTCTGGCCATCGACGGTCGAATAGGAGATCGCCGGCGTCGCGCTCTGCGATATCTGCTGGCGCATCACGGGCCCGACCGGCAACATGCCGACACAGACCACGTCGTTGCAGCCGTTCAAGTGAACGTCGATCGGCTTCGCCTGTCCGTCGAATTTCAGCGACACAAGGCCGTCGCTCCTGGCGTTCGGCGCGGTGCGCAGGATCATGTACGGCTTGCCGTCCTGCGTGGCCGCAAGCGACCAGCTGAAGGCCATCTTGCCGGATGTGTCCTCGATCACCTGCGAGACATTGCAGACCTTCTTGCGGGCCTTGAGGTTCTCGTCGCAGATCAGCGTCCAATTTTCGAAGGGACGGATGGTGCGCTGGTATTCCCCGAGTTTCGCCTCGGGGGGTACCACCACGTCCGAGGGCTTGATCCTGTATGTCGAGCCTGCCTGCCCGGCAGCCTGCACGAGGCTACCCGACAGCACCAGACAAGTCAGTGCGGCAAGCCCGAGGCCGGCATGTCTGGTCAGTCTGTTCATCCCCGCCTCAGTTCAAGGTGAAGCTGAGGCCGGCGCCGACCCCGACATCTCCGCCCGCCGCCGTGCCCGAGACATTACCGCGGATACGGCCGTCTTCGCTGGTGTAGCCCGCGCCGAAGGCGAACGCACTCTCGTCCCGCCAGAAGCCGCCGCCGGCCGCCACGCTCAACTTTCCGGGACGGTCGTCGTAGCGCAGCGAGGCTGCGGCAAGGCCGATGGCCGCCGCTTGCCGTGCTTCGTCCCGGATGCCGCTGATGTCCGAATTGAGCTGGCCGAGTTTCTGGTCGGTGTAGTTGTTGGCTTGCTGGAGCGTCGTGCCTGCTACCTGATCGGTATAGGTCTTCGAATCTGCCAGCGTGAGCGACAGCCCGTCGTTGAGTTGCTTGACGTTGACCGCATCATTGTTCGCGACGCCCGCCCCGACATTGTGGATGACCACCGGAGCGTTCGGATCGCCGCCAGCAAGCGTCAGCGAGTTGGATTTGTTGCCGTCCACGTCCTTGTCGTACTGGACGGAGAACTCAGCGAGATCGCCGACACTCCCCTGCACTGCCTCGACTGCCTGGTTGGTCGCATAGAGCTGGCTGCCGTTGATGGCGTCGGTGGAGGTGGAACTGATCCGGCCCGCCGCCACATTGGTGATGGTGCGCTCATTGCCGGCGCTGCCGACGCTCACCGTGCTCGTCGGAGCGGTTCCGGCAAACGTGTAGTTGACGCCGTTGATCGTGGTGCCGGTGGTGGCGACCGCCGCCGTCGTCGTCGAGCCCGCGCCGAGAGCGACGCTGCCCGGCTCGTTGGCCGTGGCGCCGGCGCCAAGCGCCATTGCCTGGGCGCCGTTGGCGGTCGAGTTCGTGCCGAAAGCAATGCTGTCGGCCTGATTGACCGTCGCGTTCTGGCCGATCGCGATGCCTCCCGGCGCCGTCTGCTGCACGATGGCCCCGTTGCCCATGCCAATGCCGTTGTCGCCGTTGACGGTCGTGCGCGGACCAACCGCAACCGAATCGACGCCGACCGCAAGCGAGTCCGATGCCGTCGAATTGGCGTGGAAATACTTGGTCCCTGTCACCGCGAAGGAGCTCAGCGCGCCCTTCAACTGGCGAAGCGAGACCGCGTCCTGGTCCTCCGTGCCGTCGGCTACATTGGTGATCTGGCGATAAGAGGTGGAGGTGCCCACCGAAACGGCGCCGAGCAGTGTCAGGTCGGTGGTGTTGTAGGGAATGAGGCCGGTGCCGGCGAGGATCGATCCCGATGCGGGCGCTACCACGCGATCCGAGACCGAACCGGAACCGAGCGCAACGCCGCCGTCGATGCTGACATTGCTGTCGCGCCCGAGGGCCAGCGCGCTGGCGCCGGTAGCGGTTGCCTGGTAGCCGACGGCGGTGGAGCCGATCCCTTGCGCGAAGGAATCGGTTGGCGCCAGTCCAGCCTCGTTGGTGCGGGCATAGCGGATACCGATGCCATTGGCGTCGGTATAAGCAGTCGAGGTGTCGCCGGCGATGTTGGCGATCGTGTTGCCGAGATTGGTCACGGAACCGCCGATGGTGCTGAGCGTGGTGCCGATAGCGTCGACGGCCTGGTTGGTGGCGAACAACTGCGAACCATTGATCGCATCCGTCGAGGACCCGCTGATCCGCCCTGCCGCGACGTTGGTGATGGTGCGCTCGGCGCCGACCGCGCCGACGCTGACCGTCGAGGTTGGGTTGGTGCCCTGGAACGCATAGGTCGTGCCGTTGATCACGGTGCTGGGCGTGCCGACCGCCACGGCCGTGACCGAGCCCGAGCCGAGCGCGACGGCGCCCGCGTTGCTGGCGGTGGCGTTGGCGCCCAGCGCGAGCGCATCGGCGGCGCTGGCGTTGGCTTGTTTGCCGAGAGCGGTCGCTTGAACGTCGGTTGCGAACGCGTTCTGGCCGACCGCCGTGCTTGACAGGGCTGTCGCATTGGCGTTTGCGCCGACGGCAGTGCTGTATTGGCCCGAGGCCTTGGATATGTAGCCCATCGCCGTTGCGTCGAGGGCCGATGCGACGGCGCCGCTGCCGATCGCCGAGGCATTGGCGTCGGTGGCGCTCGAATTGGTGCCGGCCGCGATGGCGTTCGTCCCTGTCGCGGTCGCAACAGGTCCAATCGCGACGGAGTCCGTACCCGATGCCAAGGAATCCGCCGCCGTCGAGTTGGCATGGAAATACTTGATGCCGCCGATATTGATGTTGGTGATGGCAGCACCGATGGCGTCGACCGCCTGGTTGGTGGCGAAGAGCTGCGAGCCGTTGATCGCATCGGTCGACAGCGCGCTGACGCGCCCCGCCGCCAGGTTGGTCAGCGTACGCTCGGCGCCAGGAGCGCCGATGCTGACGGTCGAGAGCGGGTTGGTGCCCTGGAACGCATAGGTCGTGCCGTTGACCACCCCGCTCGCGGTGCCGACGGCCGTGGCGGTGACAGAGCCGGAGCCGAGCGCCACGTCGCCGGAGCTCGCCGCCGCCGTCGCGCCATTGCCCAGCGCGACGTTGCCGACGAAGCCGGCAGCACCGGCCGTGGAGCCGTTACCCAGCGCCACTGAGCCTTGCCCGATCGCCTTGTTGTTGTTGCCGATGGCGACCGCGCCATTGGCCATATTGGCCGCGCTGGCACTCGCCGTGCCGTCGCTATTGGCGATGTTGTTGGCGCCGCCGGTGAAGGCGCCAGTGCCGCTGGCGTAGCTCGGATCGCCGATGGCGACCGCGCCGTCGCCATAGGCTTGGTTGCCGAAGCCGATGGCCACGGCCTTGCCGCCATCGGTGACTGCGCCCGTGCCGATGGCGACGGAGTCGGCGGAGAGCGCAGCGGACTGTAGACCGACCGCGATGGCGTTGGCTGCGGTCGCCTGGCTGTCACGTCCCATCGCAATGGCGTCGGCGTCGGATGCCGTCACGTCCGTGCCGATGCCGATGGCGTTGTCTCCGCTGGCGCTTGTCGCAAATGTGCTTGAGCCGAGATAGACGGAGTTTATTCCGGTCGCCCTCGTCCCAGAGCCGAGAGAGATGGAATTCACGGCGGTGCTTTGGGCGCCGCGGCCGAGCGCGGTACTGTTGAGTCCGGTGGCGCGGGCTTGACGTCCGGCGGCAGTGGAATTGTCGGCGCTGGCTACGGTGCCGAAGCCGAGAGCGGTACTGTCTATACCGCTCGCCGTGGCACCCAAGCCCAGCGCGCTTGCGCTCGCGGCTGTCGCCGTGGCGTTGTTGCCGACTGCTGTTGCGGAGACGTCCGTAGCCTGGGCTCCGGAGCCCGCCGCGACCGAGCCCACTCCGCTCGACACGGCCGAATTGCCCAGGGCCAGAGCGAAATTGCCCGAAGCCGTGGCAACATTGCCGAACGCTGCCGAGTCTAATGCCGATGCATTTGCCTGGGGACCAACGGCTGCGGCATTGGCGCCGGCGGCCTGGGCCTGGAAGCCCACGGCTGCCGAATTGGCGCCACTCGCGGTCGAGGCAGCGCCCATCGCGGTGGCGAAAGCACCGGAAGAGACCGCATTGGTGCCGATCGCGATGCTGTTAGGCAGGGCTGTGTTGGCCTGAACGCCTGCAATCGCGCCCAGGCCGAGCGCGATCGACTGGTTGCCCCAGGCGCTGGCTGTGGTGCCCATCGCCATGGCGCCCGTTCCCGTTGCCTTGCTTGAGCGTCCGATGGCAGTGGTGTCAACCTGAGACGCTGTCACATCCGTGCCGATGGCGATGGCGCTCTGGGCCAGCGCTCCCGTTCCGGCGGCGGTACGCGAGCCGAGATAGACGGAGTTTATCGCAGTTGCGGTCGACTGGAAGCCGACAGCGACTGCATTCTGATTGCTTGCAATGGCGTTGCCACCTTGGGAAATCGAATCCACGCCGGATGCTGTTGCCCCGAACCCGAGCGCGGTGGCGCGCAGTCCGGTCGCCCGGGTGACATAGCCGATCGCCGTCGAGTTCAGTCCGTCGGCTCGCGCATTATTGCCAAAGGCGGCCGCGCCTGTGGTTGCAACCGAATTGACGCCAATGGCGCTTGCTGCGTCCCCGTTGGCCTTGGCATTCCCGCCCAGGGCGAGGGCATTGACGCCGGTTGCGCCTGCGAAGACACCTATGCCTATGGAGTTGAGGCCATTGACACCCATCGCATAGCCGATGGCGATCGTGCCGTCGCCCGTTGCACTGTTGGAGGAGCCCAACGCCACGCTGTTATTGCCATTCGTCGCGGTACCGTTACCGATGGCGACGGCGTTGCCGCCTGTCGCCGAACCGCCGCCGGCCTGGTATTGTGCCTGGGCCGGCGCGGAGAGGCCGAGCGCGGCGAGCGCGGCAAGGCCGCCGATCGCGCCTGCCGAACGCACACTGCCGCCGGCGCCCAGCGTTCCCAGCCCCATATTCTTGCGGCCGAGGCCGAGCACGCGGTGCGCCATGCGCAGCACCGCCATCAGGCGGCGGCGCGTCGAGCGAGAGCCATGACCGGCGCCCGCGATCCAGTGCCCGGCAAAATTCACCGCCCGCGCAAACGAGCCATTGGAAATGTGATTGTCGGTCATGGTCCCTCTCCGCCCGCCTGCCGGCGTGAAAATGTCTGACAATACGAACTGATGCTAAGAGACTGTTTTGAAAATCGGCTTGCCGGGGGGTTTCGTCTGAGGCTGGGTTATGATTCAAGCTTTAGATGTGGACAAAGCAGAG
>NZ_JAMYMV010000100.1:0-17395 GCF_040318715.1 Mesorhizobium sp. M1050
GCCCAATACTTGTTCGGGCGGCGAAAAATAAACGCCATCGATAAGCCGCCGCCGGTCAATCCGAGCCGACCAAGAGACCGATCCTGCCTCAATCAGATGGCCTTCATATATGAATAACTTTCCCCGGACAGTCCTGCGCAAGGGCGGGAGTATGATGGACGCTCTCGAGCGCCGGTGCCCATGTTCTGGCCGGCGACGAAGGGGTACTGTACGCTCCCCACAGGTGCTTAGCGAATCATTCCGGCGAATTTGCTCGCCGGTCCGTCAGCTCAGCGGCCGGCCTGTTCCCGCCGCTTGGCGTCTTGATCGTTCAGCCGGCCGACCATCTCGTCCGCTTCACCGGCATTGATGCCGACCATGACCCTATTGTTGGACTCGGCGGGCTGGCCGGTGAACACGTCGAAAACGGTCCAGCTGTCCGGAGGTCCATGCGAAGCGCGTAGCGGTTTGCCATCCTCGCGTCCTATTCATTTTCGCCGGCACCAATGTGTGTCGATCGGTTCAGGCTTGCAGAATGACGAACACTGCCGCCAGCACAACGACTGTCCACAGCGCCACGCACACCTTCAAAGCCAAGCCCCCGTGCGACGAGATGCCCTCCCGCGTGCGGGCTACCAAGTTCTTCATTCTCTCCAGCCACGCCCCCTTTCTGCCAGATTTACTTTAGCTGATGCGAGTCATTACTTTAATAGTAAAATAAAGGTGGCCGCAACCTTGTTTGGAACTCAATTGAGGCGCATATGCAAAGTTCGTTGATTTGGGTCGAATTGGCTTTGTGTCAGAGCCCCCGCCATTCACCACCGAATTCTCGAAAACGAGTGCATGCGCCGGTCCGGCGCACATTTCGTTCCGTTCGGACCCTGGAGTGAAACCGACGCTGACCACGGATGTACTGGCAGTGTCGGGCATTGTCCCAGCGGTTCGAGTGGGAATGATACGGAAAAGCGCAGCCGCCCGATTCCGCGGAAAGCCGCAATTCATGACCAGCCGTACCACAAATGCAGTCGTTCGCTTCAAGTCGGCGTTTTCGCTGCCCGGCTTTGATACACCGCAACCGCCCGGGGAGTATCGGCTCGACCATGACTAGGAGGCCCTCGAAGGGACTTCCCAGATCGCATGGCGCCGCGTGGCCACCTTCATTCACCTGCCGGCGATCACCGCGAGCGGTGCTACGCTGCAGATGCGTGCCGATCGGACCGGCATTGCTTCAAGCCTCGCTTGAGCTGTACGAGAGACAATCATGAGAACCACAACCCTGATGCAACACAAGTCCGCCGCGAAGCCGCAACGCATCTCTTCGCCGTCGGACAGGCTGTCCGGCTGAAGAGCGGCATCGGCGCGTAAGGGTTAGGAGCTGGTAGGGGCTTTCGAGCGCCGGCCAAGCGGACCAAAATCCGCTGCCAGAACAAGCCAACAGGCTGGCCGCCCGGACCCAAGGTGCGATCGTGGAAGTATCCCAATGGCAAGGCCGCCGGCGCGACCGCAGGCCAGGTGTTCTTTACACGGCCAGGCGAGCCGGGAACATTATTTCCCGCCAATGCGTTTCAAGATCCTGTAAGGGACGATTTGTTTTGGAGGCTGAATATGCGCGGCTTCGAATTGATCGATCTGCTTTACGTGGTCGAGGGTTGCAAGCGCGATCGAGTGGTCGGAAGTTTCGTGTCGATGGCCGAAGGCGTGGAAGAGTTGCGTGTGCTAACCGGCGATTTCGTGTCTTCGGATGATCTGATGGCAAATGCCCTCTCAACAGTAGCGCTTGCGCGAGGCTGCTCGGTTTTGTTCGATGAACAGGCAGGCTGAAATCGCTCAAGGCCGCCCCTCCATCTCGCTTCCCTCGTCGATCATCCGGACCGGCAGATAGGCGTGCGTTTTCAGCCACTCATGCAGCACGATCTGAATGAGATCCGACTGGCCGGCTCTAGCGGCACCCGAACGACGTTCCGGAGCATGAACGCAGCATGGCGGAGGACGATTTGCAGATCCGGTCGCGACATATCCGCCATGCAATCGGCGGCACTCTCAAGCTCTCCGGCGATGGATGCGCGGGGCACTTTGCCTCTAGCTTTGCTGGCTCCGTCTCATTTGAGAGACTGAATTCTTCGGGTTTACCGCTGGTACAAGCTCCGCAGCGGGCACTGCTGCCTTCCTTGGATCTGGGGGGTTGTTGAGGCAGGCAGATAGGAGCCGACGCCGATCTCGTCGATGCCCGCCGAAGTGTGGAGATGGCGCTGCACTTCGGCTACCGACATGACCCGCTGGTGGGCATCTTTCAAATGCTGGCGCGTTTCCTCGGAAGTGACCGAGCGGGCCTTGAGCAACAGGATGCTGGCAATAATCTGCAGGCTATTGGCAACCCGATGCTCCATCTCACGTAGCAGCACATCCTTTTGCCGCAATAGGTCTTCGGTGCGGCCGAGGAGTTCTTCCTTTTCGCGCTCGATGACACGCCGCGCCGTTATGTCGTTGAAGGCGAGCAGGATGGTGACGGCCGAATTGTGGTCGTAAAGCACCTTTCGCGCATTGAGCAGCATCCTGCGCTGGCCGATGTTGGGGAAATCATACTCGACCTCGAAGCCGTCCATGGCGGTCTTCTCCGGGATGATCGTCTCCAGGAGCGGGCGCAGTGCCGGAACATCCCACTGGCCGTCGGCTAACGCATAAAGCAGGGCGCCGTGTGTCTCTGCGGGGTCGACCTTGAAGGTCTGATAGAAGGAGCGGCTGGCCGCCAGCACAAGAAACTTTTCGTCGAGGACGAGGAACGGTTCGGCAATAGTGTTGACGATGGCCTGCGCCAGCGTCTGCGCGTCCTCGATATTCTCAATGGGGCGGAACAAGCTCAAAGCCGATCTGAAGGCGCCTTCGCCTCCTCTTCGGCCACTTGTTACACACTTGCCGGCTTCGTGTCGTGAATTGAATCGAACCAGCGCGTCACGACAACGTGCCAGTCGGACTGTTCGGTCGGAACCTGCAAGCGCGTAAGCTGCTACGTTGCGCGCCAGCTAAATATGCCCGATCATGGCGCGCGGGCGAGGCTAGGTATTCAATGGCGGCAAATCGTCGAAACGGCATTTACCCATCAGAGCTCGGCTTGGCGGGCATTCTTTCCGCAGCCGACGCCCGTCCGCGCACCTCATTGCCCACCGTCGCTACGATCGTGACAGCGGTTGCGGCGCTGTATTTCGGGCGCGAAGTGTTCCTGCCGATCGCCATTGCGCTGCTTTTGACCTTCGCGCTTGCGCCCGTGGTGTCGGCTCTGAAGCGCGTCGGCATTCCCCGCCTTCCCGCTGTCATCGCCAGTGTGTTCGGTGCCTTCGCGGCACTCGCTCTGTTCTCTTTCATTGCCGCATCGCAGGTTAGCGAACTGGCGCAGAACATCCCGGCCTACCAGACAAACATCCTGACCAAGATCCGGTCGCTCAAGGAAACCGGGGCAGCAGGAGGGATCATTGCCAGATTGAGCCAGGTGATCGAGCGCGTCGGGCAGGAGATCGACCTGCAGGATTCGTCGCCGCCCGCCGCCGACACGCTCAGGCGAGAGCCCGTGCCGGTCGAGATCATCGCGCGAGAACGGCCGCTCGAGTTCCTGCAGAACCTCATCGGCCCGTTGATCAGCCCGCTGGCCTCGGCGGGTCTGATCATCGTTGTCGTCATCTTCATGCTGCTGGAGCGGGAGGATTTGCGCGATCGTTTCATCCGCCTTGTCGGTTATGGCGATCTGCACCGCACCACCCAGGCGCTGCAGGATGCCGGCAAACGCGTCGGCCAGTATCTGCTGATGCAGCTGGTCGTCAACATCGTCTATGCCATACCGATCGCCATCGGGCTCTGGATTGTGGGCATCCCCAATGCGTTGCTGTGGGGCCTACTAGCGCTGGCGCTGCGCTTCGTCCCCTATATCGGGCCGGTCATCGGCGCGCTCCTGCCACTGTTGCTGGCGCTGGCGGTAGCGCCCGGCTGGTCGCTGGTGCTGTGGACCGCCGGCCTGTTCGTGGTGATGGAGTTGCTCACCGGCAATGTCGTCGAACCCTGGCTCTATGGCTCGCGCACCGGGCTCTCGCCATTGGCCATCATTGTCGCGGCGATCTTCTGGACCTGGCTGTGGGGGCCGCTCGGCCTGATCTTGTCGACGCCGCTCACCGTCTGTCTGGTCGTGCTGGGCAGGCACGTGCCGCAGTTCGAATTCCTCGACGTACTGTTCGGCAACGAGCCGGTGCTCGAACCGCATGCCCGACTTTACCAGCGACTGCTGGCCGGCGACCCGGAAGAGGCCACTGACCACGCCGAGGAGTTGCTGGAGGAGAAATATCTGGTCGAGTTCTACGACCAGGTCGCCATTCCCGCTTTGTTGCTCGGCGAGCAGGATCGTGTCCGCGGCGTCATGGACGACCAGCAGAGACGGCAGGTGGCGGCCAGTGCGCTGACGCTGGTGGCAAACCTCGACGACAGCGCACACGAAGAAGCGGCCGAAGAGGATGAACCGGCCTCCGCCGGGGACGGCAAAACGGATGCGGGAAAAGAAACAGCCGGGGAGGGCAAGGAAGCCGAGGACGACATCGGACTTCCTGATGGCGTCGGCATTTCAGTGCTATGTGGCGGCGGGCGCGGCGAACTCGATGATGCCGCCGCTGCCATGCTGGCGCAGGTGCTCGAAGTCAACGGTGCGACGGTGTCGAAGGCGGGATTCGCCGACATGGAACCGGCGAGCATTCGCCGGCTCGATCTTGCCGCTGTCGATACTATCGTTGTCGGCTTCCTCAACCGCGATTCCGTCAAGCACGCCCGCTTCCTGGTGCGCCGGCTGAAGCGCGCCAGGCCGGCGCTAAGGGTTGGCATCGCGTTCTGGTCGGAGGCCGGCAACGACGACAGCCAAGCGGCGGCGGCACTGGCCGGCGACATCAATGCCGATTTCGTTGCCCATAGCATCGCCGATGCAGTGCGTGGCGCTCTGTCCAGCGCGCCGCCGGTCGCGCTGAAGCTTACAGCCAAGCGTCGCTTGCGCCGGCGGCCGTCGTTGGCGAAGAAGGCGCCGCTGGCGATTGCAAGCTGAGGCCGCGGTGACGGCGGCGGCAGGGCACATATCGTGGCGCGGGTCACCGATCCCGGCGAGGGCCAGCGGTCTCGCAAACAGCTGCCCGGCACCAGAACGGCGAACGAAGAACCGACCTCACAGCCAATGGCCCAGGCATGTTGTCATCCAGCTCGAACTCGTCAAGGACAGTATGGTAGCAGGCCCAGGCGCAGTTCGACTATATCGTCGATCAACTCGACGCTTTGGGCATCCTCTATATCCATGTCGTAGAGGGCGCCACGGGCGGATCGCGCGTGTCGCGCCGTTCGACTTCGGATCGCTCCGCCGGCGCTTCAACAATACTTATATCGCCAAAAACGGCTATGACCTCGAACTCGCGGCGTCGCGGCTCGCCGAGGGCAAGGCGGCGTCTTCGCCTTCGGGCGCCTCGCCAATCCCGACCTTGTGGAAAGGCTGAAGACGCGTACGCCGCTGACGGAGTTCAACTCGGCGACGCTCTATGACGGCGGCTCCGCTGGCTATACCGACTATCCCGCGATCGCCGCCTCAAGCCGCCCATGAAGGCAGACGATCGGCTTGGGGAGCATGATGTCCGGATTTGCCCCAAAGGGACATAGGAGCATCAAATCAGGCGATTGCTTTCCGCAATTTGGCGCGCCTGCCACACCGTGCCGTCGGTGTCGGCGGACCCTCGTCTTGACGCTTCGTCGGTTCTGATCGTCAGCCGCTTCGACAGGATTTTTCCGGCTTCGACGATCGGCTTGACAGGTATGGCAGGCGCGTCCGGGGTTTTCATATTCCTCATGCGTGTTGTCCTTTTAGAAAAGAATGAAAGGGAGAGCGGCTCCCGTACCTCGCTCGACGGCAAAGTTAAGGTCGCACGATCCAGGCCAGCAACGCCGGATCAAAATCGGAGTTGCCGGTATAGTCGAGGATCAAAAGCGCGGCGTATGCCTGCCACTGATCCTCGGAGAGCTGCATTTCAATGACCGATGTTCTGAAGGCGTCGCGCAGGATATTGCAGTCAAAAGTCGAAATCGCATCGGCCGAATGGTCATTGTCCACGGTGCCGCTCCCATTGAGGGCGGGAGTACGATGGACACTCTCGAGCGCCGGTGCCGATGTCGCTTGCTCTGCAAAGTAGAAATGTCGCATTGGCCGTTCCAAAGGGCGGGGCGCAGCCAGTTGGAAATGCGACAGTGACGCCACTTGCTGGCGCTGACACAAGCGCCCGATCGGGCGTCAGCTGGTCGGGGTTGCGCAGCCCGGTCGGGCGCGTTCCAGCCTGTCTGCCTGGCTTTAGCTTTCTCAGTTTCATTTTTGCCGATCCCGGTGGATGGTTCCCGGCGGCTCTCTGCCTCCTCAGCGTTGGAACGAGATGACGTAGTGCTTCCAAAAATTGAGCTAGTTGCTGATGTGGATGTCGTGGCTATGTCGCCGCTGGTGCGAGGCATTGTGATGGCCGTATCCTATGCCGACACCGAAGGCGGCATCGGTCTGACCGCATCTGGTGCGATGAACCGCAAGTTCGTGCATTGGGCCGCTGTTCACTTCAATTGGTCCGACTACACGTCAGACGACTTATACAGCGTCAACAAGGCTCTCAACGAAGCCGACATGCCGCCGCTTTGGGCAGTCCGCGACATGCTCCGCCACCTACGGTTAGTTCGGCGGCGAAAAGACGTACTGGTACCAACCCGACGAGGTCGCGAGTTTATTGCTGGACCGCGTGCCTTCTTTGAGCTGATCGCGACGGATTATCTTTATGTTTATAGCCAGGACGGGCAGACGCAGGATGCTGTGCGTGATCGAAGGCGTTGCTGGCACGTCTTTCTCAACCTTATCAATATCAAAGCAAAAGCGGGCTGTTCGCTGAGTGATCTCATGCCTTGCGGACATTAACATATACAAACAACAACCATGGCCCGTATCAGAGTGATTACAGCAACTAAAAGTTCAGTATGATCCCCAGGACGAACCGTTTCTTAAGGCGCGGCTCCGATTTGTCTTTTGACGGCGGCGACGGCCCGGCTCATTTGGACAGTCTCCCCGCGGCAAGCCGCGTCGTAGTCAGCCAGCACCTGGCCGATCGCGGCATGAAGAATAGCTTCGGGATTCCCGGCAGGCCCGAACTCGGCCGGCACCATTGGCAGGAATTGTCGCATCAGCGTTTCAGGAATGCTGACGCCGTCGAGCACCTCGCACAGGCGGCCAACGGCAACGCCGGCCGCGGGGTTGCTCCAATAGTAGCGGATCCGGTCGCTGTAGCTGTAATGCCGCTGGAGATAGAGGCTCGCTTCATTGCCGTGATAATGACTGCGCCAATGACCAGGTGCTGCCAGCATCACACGCTCCATTGTGCGGGCCAGCGATCTGTCGCCATAGTCATCGAACATTTCGGACGCGATCAGGTCGAGCCCGTAAAGCGCCTCGCGCAAGGCAAATGTCAGGCCGGGGCCGACCTTGAGGATGGGAAAGCCGTTGCCGACAAGTGCGCTCAGCGCCGCGCGGCTCTGATAGTCGGTAGAATGCGCCTCGTAGACAAGCGACGGTTCGTCGTCCAGCAGTCGGGTCAGCGCCTTCGACGCCTCCGGACGGTAGGCGACGACGTTCTGGCTGCCGAATTCGACGCCCGGCTGCACGACTACGGCAATGACGCGGCCAAACGCCTCCACCAGGCCTTCCCGGGCGAAGATCTCGCGATGCACGTCGATCGTACGGCGCGCCTCCGCCGCTTGGGTGAGCTTCAAGTCGCTGATCGTGTGATCGACGCCCCCCGGGGCCGGAACCTCGGTGCCGATGATGTAGACCGGCAACGCACCGCCGCTCGCACGCGCCGCCTTTTCAGCCGCCTTGGCCAGCCGCACAGCCCGCATGGCGATCGTCTCGTCGTCCAGGGCAGCCGGCTCGCCGGCGCATCCCATCGAGGCGTCGAGATGGATCTTGCTGAAGCCGGCCCAGATATAGGCGGTGACCATGGCTTCGGCATTGCTCATTGCTTGTGCAGCCGGCTCCGCGCGCCATGGGTTCGGTCCAAGATGGTCGCCACCGAAGATGATGCGTGAGGCCTCCAGCCCTTCCCTGCTGGCGATCTCCCGCACGAAGGCGATGAACAGGTCTGGAGTCATCCCCGTGTAGCCGCCGAACTGGTTGACCTGATTGCAGGTTGCCTCGATCAGCAGCGTGGTTTCCTTGTCCCTGACTGCGCGCCTGACCGCCGTCTGGATCACCAGGGGATGGGCCGAGCAGATCGAGGTGATGCCGTAAGGCGACCCATTCCTACGCGCGGTGGCGAGGCCTGCAAGCGGGTTGGCCATCATGTCGCCCTCGCGGTCCCGGCAATGAAGTCGTCAAGCACATCGAAGCCGGCGATGCCTTCCATGGGTCCGCGCCGTGTGACATTACGGGCGCCGGCGGCATTGGCATAGAACAGCGCCCTGCCGGGCTCCATCCCCTGACGCCGGCACGTTAGGTAAGTCGCGCCGAAACAGTCGCCGGCTCCGGTCGGGTCCACTTCCTCCACCAGGAAACCGGCGCAGTCGATCCTGCTGCCGTCGGCGGCGCACCGGGCCGAGCCGTCAGCCCCACGCTTCAGCACGATTTCGCCGACGCCCCTGGCGATCAGCGCCTTGACCGCCTGGCATTCATCGTCGACCCCCGCCGCGGTAAGCAACTCTTCGCCGGAGGGAAGCAGCAGATCCGCATCGTCGACCAGTGTTGAAAATTGCGCGCCGTCGGCGCCATCGATCAGTTCCTTGCGCACATTCGGGTCGAAGGAGGTCGAGCCGCCGCTGGCGCGCACCGCCTTCGTGGCATACCCAACGATCTGCTTCAGCCCCGCCACGGACAGAGTGGACCCCATGACATGCAGGTGGCCGGCCCTGTCGGCCAGTTCGCGTGCTTGCGCAGTGAGGCGGATTTGCCCGGCGGCGGATTCGGCAATGTTGTAAACGAAGTCGCGGCCGCCGTCGTGCCGGTAGCGAACGAAGGCGCTTCCCGTCGGGTAGCGGTCGCTGACCGACACGGCGGATACGTCAACCCCGTCGCGCCTCAACCTTTCCAAATTGATCGTGCCAAAATCATCGCGGCCGACGCAGCCGATGAGCCCGGCGCCGCCGCCCAGCCTTGCCACCTGGTCGATGAAGATCGCGGGCGCCCCGCTCGGATAGGGGCCTATCAGCGTCAGCGGCTCGAGGAAGCCCAGACCCCGGTCCGTCGCCATGATCTCGACCAGGATTTCGCCAGCGGTAATTGTCGGACCCGCGGATTCGGCGGCGATCTCCCTTCGGCGGGCCGGGCTCATGCTTGCAATTCCTTCTCTCCCCCTGCCGGACCGAGCAACGATCGTGGCGCCGTACGGTCGCACGATTGCGCCTGATTGTAGCCGAGGTAAATCGCGTCGATAGCGAAGTCAATACAAACTAGACGTACGTTCACTTTGTTTGCAGCGCATGCGCCTTCCTGAACCCCCAAATGGCAAGCCGCCAGGCGACGAGCACCGGACAGGTGCCAAATATCGAGCATTGCGCGGCTTGACTCTGCTGTCTTCAAGCGCAATAAAATGTACACGCATGTTCACTTACACATGCGCATTCGTAAAGGAGGAGACGAAATGCCAATTGGTAAGCGTATGGGAATTCTTGGCCTGTCGGTCGCCGCTTCCGCACTGACGGCAAGTGCCGCCTTGTCGGCGGAGATCACCGTAGCCACGGTCAACAATGGCGACATGATCATCATGCAGAAGCTGTCGCCGGAATGGGAGAAGGCGACCGGAAATAAGGTCAATTGGGTGGTGCTGGAGGAGAACGTCCTGCGCGAGCGCGTCACCACCGACATCGCCACCAAGGGCGGCCAGTTCGACGTGTTGACGATCGGCGGCTACGAAACGCCGATCTGGGGCAAGAGCGGCTGGCTGACGCCGCTCAACGATCTCGGCGACGACTATGATTATGACGATCTCATCGCGCCGGTGCGCAGTGGCCTGACGGTCGATGGCAACCTCTATGCCGTGCCGTTCTACGCCGAAAGCTCGTTCACGCTTTACCGCAAGGATCTGTTCGACGCCGCCGGCCTGAAGATGCCGGAGCAGCCGACCTATGACCAGATCACCCAATTCGCCGACAAGCTCACCGACAAGTCGAAGGAACAGTATGGCCTGTGCCTACGCGGCAAGCCGGGCTGGGGCGAGAACATGGCCTTCCTTGGCACGCTGGTGAACACGTTCGGCGGCCGCTGGTTCGACATGGACTGGAAACCGCAGCTCGATTCGGACGCATGGAAGAAGGCGATCGGCTGGTATGTCGACACCATGAAGAAGGATGGGCCTCCGGGCATCAGCTCCAACGGCTTCAATGAAAACCAGACGCTGTTCGCCTCCGGTCATTGCGCCATGTGGATCGACGCCACATCGGCGGCGGGCCGCGTCTATGATCCCAAGCAGAGCAAGGTTGCCGACAAGGTTGCCTTCGCCAAGGCGCCGGTGGCGGTCACACCCAACGGTTCGGCCTGGGGCTGGGCATGGAGCCTGGCCATCCCGACCTCGACCAAAAAGGCGGACGCGGCAAAGTCCTTCGTTAAGTGGGCGACCTCGAAAGCCTATGTCCAGCGCGTCGGCGAGACCGAAGGCTGGGTTGCCGCACCTCCGGGAACGCGCAAGTCCACCTATTCCAGCCCGGACTACCAGAAAGCAGCACCCTTCGCCGCGACGGTGCTTTCGGCGATCGAATCCGCCGATCCGACCAAGCAGACGAAGGACCCGGTTCCCTATACCGGCATCCAGTTCGTCGCCATCCCTGAATTCCAGGGCATCGGCACCGAAGTCGGCCAAGCGATCGCCGCCGCGGTCACCGGCCAGCAGTCGGTCGAGGATGTGCTCAGCGGCGCCCAGACCGCCGTGGAGAAGACAATGACGGAGGCAGGCTACATCAAATAGTCGCGTTCAAGCCCAGACGAGGTGAGCCAGGAGGCGGAATGAGCACCGCCTCCTGGCGTCCGGGCCTGGAAAACCTCCCATTGCAGCAGGCCTGGAGGATGCACGGATTCGCCACAGCGGGTCCGTGCGTTTCTCAGGCAGGGTCAGGGATTCGATGGGCCATCTCGATGACGTCGCGTCGGACGCCATCTGGTCCTCTGATACCGGTTCAAGATTTGCGGAATTGGAATGGACATGAAACTGAACAACAAGATTGCCCTCATTACAGGTGGTGCGCGCGGCATTGGCCTGGGGTTCGCGCAAGCCTATGTGCGCGAAGGCGCCAAGGTGGTGATTGCCGATATCGACACCGAACGCGCGGCGCGGGCCGCCGCCGCGATCGGTGCGGCGGCCTGCGCCATCCAGCTTGACGTCACCGACCTCGGTGCGATCGAGAGGGTCGTGGCGGAGGTCGACCGCGATTTCGGCGGCATCGATATTCTCGTCAACAATGCGGCCATCTTCGACATGGCGCCGATAACCGACATCACCGAAGCGAGCTATGACCGCGTGTTCGCCATCAATCTCAAGGGGCCGCTGTTCATGATGAAGGCGGTGGCCAATGTGATGATTGAGCGCGGCCGTGGCGGCAAGATCATCAACATGGCAAGCCAGGCCGGCCGCCGCGGCGAGGCGCTGGTGACGCTTTACTGCGCCTCCAAGGCAGCGATCATTTCGGCCACGCAGTCGGCGGCGTTGGCGCTGGTCAAACACGGCATCAACGTCAATGCGATCGCGCCCGGCGTGGTCGATGGCGAGCATTGGGACGTTGTCGATGCGCATTTCGCTCGCTGGGAAGGCCTGAAACCAGGCGAGAAGAAAGCGGCCGTGACCAGGTCGGTTCCGATCGGCCGCTTCGCGCAACCTGAGGATATTGCAGGGCTCGCCGTGTTCCTGGCATCGCCCGACAGCGATTATATCCTGGCGCAGACCTACAATGTGGACGGCGGCAACTGGATGAGTTGACGCCTCGAACCGCGTCGTCGGAGGCAAGGGAGACTGAAATGAAGGCCATCCGATTTACCGCTGCAGGCGTTGCCGGCTTGGCGGAGCTTGAGATGCCGGCAATCAAACCGGGGCATGCCCTGGTCCGGGTCCGCGCGGCCGGACTTTGCCATACCGATATCGAGGTGCTGCATGGCCGCTACGGCGAAGGCGCATTTCCTCTGGTCCCTGGCCACGAATATGCGGGCACCGTCGAGGCGGTCGCCAGCGATGTCACCACCGTCAAACCGGGTGACCGGGTCGCTGTCGATCCCAACATCCCGTGCGGACAATGCCCGGCCTGCAGGAAAGGCCTGAGCAATCTGTGCGCCAGCCTGAAAGCTTATGGCGTGACCGAGAATGGCGGATTGGCGGAGTTCAGCATGGTTGCCGTCGGCCATCTGCATGGGATCGGCGATCTCGGTTTTGCCACGGCGGCACTCGCCGAGCCGCTGGCTTGCGTTCTCAACGGCCTCGGTGCCGCCGGGCTCGGGACCGGCATCGGCATGCCCGCCACCGGGCTGGTTTTCGGCGCCGGGCCAATCGGTCTGCTGCTTGCCCTCTCGCTTAGAGCCAAGGGCATCAAGAGCGTGGCGGTCGCCGATATCAGCGAACAACGCCTCGCCTTTGCAGAAGCGCTCGGGCTGGAGCCGTTGGTGTCGGGGTCACAGGCGCTGTCGGCGCGGAAACGCGGCTTCGATTTCGTCGCCGACGCCACCGGCGTCGCCAACGTAGTCGAAGGCATGGTCGGCTTCACCGCCGATGGCGGCACGGCGCTTATTTTCGGGGTCTGTGCGCCGGATGCCAGGATCTCCGTCGCCCCGTTTGAGATTTTCCGCCGGCAGATCAGACTGGCGGGGTCGCACTCGTTGAACCGGAACATCCCGCAGGCGCTCGACATTCTCAGCCAAGATGACGGCACGATGGCGCGGCTTGTCAGCCATCAACTGCCCCTTTCCGAACTGTTGCCGTTCTTCGCCAAAGACAGCGGCGACCCAACGACAATGAAAGTACAGTTCTCCTCGGAGTCATAGTCTCCAACAGTATAGCCGCGCCCTTGGGTCACGGGCAGTCTCCTGCTCTCGGAAAGAACATTCCACCTCCTTCCAGCGAAAGGGTGACTCAAGTAGACAGTGGCGACGGCAGTTCGAGCAAGGAGCCATTAATGGCAAAGAGGATCAGGACGATGGAGGATTTCTCGGCCTTTGTCGGCTTGTCTCGCACGACGGTTTCCAAATATTTCAATGACCCCAATTCGGTGAGGAAAAACACTCGAAACGTGATCGAGGCCGCGCAAAGGAAGTCCGGCTTCCGGCCGAGCATGTTCGCCGTCAATCTCAACCGCCGCCGCAGCAACATTCTCGGCGTCATCATTCCGAATTCGACGGATCCGTTTTACATGGCGCTGACGCGTCGCATTGAAACGATTGCCAACGAAGCCGGTTTTCTGGCGTTTGTGCTGTCTTCCGACGGACATGCCGAAATGGAAGACCAGGCGATTCAGACGTTCAAGTCGATGAACATTGCCGGTGCCATCATCGCACCGCTCGGCGTGCAGTCCCACCACCGGATCCTGGCCGAACTCGGGTCGAGCATCCCGCTGATCTACGTCGATTCGCCGCTGGACGAGACCTCGTCTTTCGTCGGCACCGACAACAGGCAGAGTTTCAGGCTCATGGTCGACTATCTCTGCAGGTCCGGCGAGCCGCCCTGCTATTTCGCCATGCCGTTGGTCAACAACAACGCCCAGGCCAGACAGGACGCTTATGTCGAGGCAATGCAGCAGTTCAAAATGACGCCTGAAATCGTGCCCGTCAATGATGCGCGGTCGTGGGATTTCGAGAAATTCGGCTTCGACGAAGCGCTTCGTATCCTGAAGGGGCAAGGTTTCCCGACAAGGACCGTGCTTTGCGCCAACGACCGTGTTGCCTTCGGCGTGATCGCGGCCGCGTATCAGCTGGGCCTGAAGGTGGGCCATGGGGCGGACTGCGACATGCGGGTCGCGGGACACGACGACCATCCCTTGTCGCGCTACGCCTGTCCGCCGATCACGACGGTTGCGCAGAACTACAACGAGATAGGCCGCCTGGCCATCGAACTTCTCCTGGAAAGGCTGGATGAAAAATCGTCAGCCAAACCAGGCAGCGGACGCATTCTGCTCAATGCAGAACTGATGCTGCGAAGCTCGGCCTAATGCATGTCGAAAATGCCCCGGTTTGAGGAGAACGACATGCATGAAAAAACCTAAAGCGCGTCGATTGAATCCGTTCAAACGCGAAGCACTTTAGCAGGAGCAGGCTGGCCGAACACCGCACCAAGGGGCTGACGATCTCCCCTTTTTCGCAGTGCGGTCATCCGCCCGACCGAGTTGCGTTGGAATTGCGGCTGGCGTTGGCGGAGACGATGGATCAAGAAGGATCAACGACAAGCGTCGTTTTCCTTCATCTCCTCCATTCGGCCGCTGATCCCGCTCCTGCTCGCCGCCGGCATTCTGCTTGGCGCGCCACACCGTTGACACGCGGCTATCTATTAGGGCCACTGTTCGGCCTATCAGGTGTCTCCGACATCCGGCCTGGGGAATAGGACTTTCTGCCGATCAGCGGGCTTTTCGGATACGTCCGTCGGAGAACGATGTGGAGAAATTGATGCGGAACCTTATACTGGCCTTCGCGGCACTGGTCCTAGCCGAGTGCCAATCGGCTCCAGAACCGCCACAATCCGCCGTTGTTGAACCTGTGTTGGATCCTGCTACCATTCCATCCCAACCCGCCTTGGATCCTGCCTCTGTTCCTCCTGGCTCGGCGATTATGGATCAATCCGTGACAATCACTCCTCCCGCAAAGGGCGTTCCACCAAAGTACGCTGCTTTTTCGGGCAATTGGGCCGGACGATTGGAAGGTACTTATGAAGGTAAACTGGCTGTTGAATCTGTTTCTTCGAACGGAAAGGTGACGGTCACCTATGCCTGGGGAATTCTGGGCGATAACAATCCGGGAGAGGCCGCAGGCGCAGGAAAAATTGTAGGGACTACGTTGAAGCTTGGGCGCCTCCCGAATGGCGCAGACGTCAGTTTTATGATGATGCCCGACGGAACTCTGGCCGGAACCTATACGCTCGCCGGCCAGACCTACACGGGCCTGTTCATCAGGCAATGATCAAAGAAGATACGGTCGCGCTCCCCCGGTTTTGATCCGCTCCCAATAGCGGCCCTTCAAATGCTCCGATGCCTTTGCGTCATAACCGCTGCGCTCAAGGAGGGTGGCGGCCCCGAGCCGCGGCATTCCCACAACAAGGGCGGCAAGGAAGCGCGCCTGACCGCCCACATCCTAAAACACGCCACCAATGCCTATGCCCCCACTAATGTCTGGAGGGGGGGCTGCGGGGCGTTGCGGGGCGGCCTGCGCGCGTTTCGCGCCCTTGCGGCTGGGACCGGTTTGCGAAGGGCCGTTATCCGACGCGACTTTGGCCGGCTTGGCCTTGACGATGACCGGCTGCTTGCAGATTCTGCCGGAGCGCAAAAAGAGATCGCCGAGCAGTCCGACGGTCGGCTCGATCGTCGATGCGACCTGATTGGTATTTTTGTAATAGTCGGTGAGGGCGCGGATGGAGCCCGTGCCCCAATCGCCATCAACCTGCATTCGGTAGCAACCCAGGCGACGAAGTTCCGTCTGGATGCTGCGTGCAAGATCGCCCGTCTTGTCCTTTTGCGCTTCGCCCGCCGATGCGCCGACAATCAAGGTTTCGAGGCCGGAGACGACGCTCTGGCGAGCGACTGCAACGCTTTCAGCTGGAGACAGATTGGCGACCTGAGTGCCGACCGGCTCCGCTGAACCGCCTGACGGTGCAGGAATTTCGACCGACCGCAACGTCTGCCCGACGATGAGCACGGCGGTCTGCAGGTCGTTGGAGGCAAGCTCGATCTGCAGCTTCTTCTTGGCGTCGGGATCGGACAGTATGCGCGACAGGCTGGCGCTCAACTGCGCCGGATCGAGCATCTGCTGTTCGGTGAAATAAAATTGTTCACGCAGGTTCGACTGGTCCCATGGAACCTGGCGGCCGACGGTGAGCGCCTCGGTCTCGTTGCGGACGCGGATCATCATGTCCGAAATGCTTAAGCCGGGGATTTCGACATTTTTCAGAAGCGCAGTGGTGAACGGGCTGTTTTCGCCGGTACCGTCGACGGTGACGTTGCCGGGCTGGGTCGCGAAGGCGACAAACGTGTTTTCGCCGACCTCGACCTGCGCCAGTCCGTTGGAGATGTTGGCGCCGGTGCCCAGCGGATTGTTGCGGCAGGCATCAAGGAAGATGAAGGTCTGACGGTCGCGACTGGCGAATTGGGCGATCACATCGTTCAGCTTGACGGCGTGCGCCGTCAGCTTGTCCAGGTTTTCCGGATCGGGCGTATCGATCGGCAGCAGGTAGTTTTCGCCTTGCACCTGCATGCCGTGACCAGCGTAGAAGATCAGCACGGCGCTGCTTTCGGGCAGCTTGGCCTCGGCGTCGTGGAAAAGCTTGGCGAATCCATCGGCGGTGAGATCGGTTCCGGTCAGAACCTCGAAATTCAGCCGCTTCAGGCTGTCGGACAGTTTCGTCGCGTCGTTCACCGCATTGGCGAGGTGCTCGAGACGCTTGCTCTGGTAGTTCGTGTTGCCGATGACGATCGCCAGCCGGTTGCGCGGCTGTGGCGAGGCGGCCTGCTCGACCGCGGCGCGAACGCCGACCGTGCTCAGGATCACGAAAAGCATGAGCAGAAGGATGCGCAAGAAGAATCCGTGGGGATGGGTCATATCGGCATGCTCGTTCCAGCCTGCGTCAATCCTATTCCGGCAGCCTTGGAACGCACCACACGCAAACGCAATCCTGCCTGAGCGTCTGGACTCCGTGCCGTCAAAGGCCAGCAAATTTTTATACCAAGTATCATGTCAAAGATAGGAAAAAGGGATTTGTATGCAGTCACTGGACTGTGGAGGACACGATGCCGATCAAGATCAACCTCGCCCTGCCGGTTTATGGAGCAGCCTACAAAAGCGTGTTCGTTCGCAGCCTCTTCGCGGCCCTGACCCACAACAGCCTGTCCAGCTACGCTTTCACGCTGTCGGAAATCGAGTACACGGATATCCCGCTTTCCTGGAACTAGCTGCTGACGAACTTCTACTACAACAAGCCGGATTGCAGTCACATCCTGATGATCGACAGCGACATGGGCTTTTCGCCTGATCTGATCGCCGCGATGCTGGCGCCGGACAAGCCGGTGGTCGGCACGTTGTATCCCCGGCGCCTGGTCGATCTGCGAAGCCTATGACGCCAAGGGCTATCCGGTCACGGCATCGGTCGGCCACATCTTCATGCTGGGCGAACGTACCCGTTTCGACCTGCGCGGCGGCCTGCTTGGCGTTTCGTTCCGCGGCGAT
>NZ_JAMYMV010000101.1:0-17201 GCF_040318715.1 Mesorhizobium sp. M1050
GCTGGTCCTCGAAAATCTGCTTGGTGTCGGAAAGCAGGCGCCCGATCAGCGTCGACTTGCCGTCATCGACCGAACCGCAGGTCAGAAAGCGCAGCAGCGACTTCTTCTCCTGCGCCGCCAGATAATCGCGGACGCCGTCGGTGGGTGCGAGGCTCTTTGCCATGATGTGGCGCATGGTCAAAAGTACCCCTCGCGCTTCTTCTTTTCCATCGAGCCGGCTTCGTCGCGGTCGATCAGGCGACCCTGCCGTTCGGAGGTGCGCGCGGTCAGCATTTCACCGACGATGGCTTCCAGCGTGTCGGCACCCGATTCGATTGCACCGGTCAGCGGATAGCAGCCCAGCGTGCGGAAACGCACCAGCCGGTTCTCCACCGTCTCGCCGGGGCGCAGTTTCATGCGCTCGTCATCGCGCAGGATCAGCATGCCGTCGCGCTCCACCACCGGCCGTTCCTTGGCGAAATAGAGCGGCACGATCGGGATACTCTCCTGCAGGATGTACTGCCAGATGTCGAGTTCGGTCCAGTTCGAGAGCGGAAAGACGCGGATCGATTCACCCGATGCAACACGGGTGTTGAATATCTTCCACATCTCGGGGCGTTGGTTCTTGGGATCCCACACATGCTGGGCGTTGCGGAAGGAAAAGATGCGCTCCTTGGCGCGAGACTTCTCCTCGTCGCGACGAGCGCCGCCAAAGGCCGCGTCGAAACCGTATTTGTCGAGCGCCTGGCGCAGCGCCACTGTCTTCATCACATGGGTGTGCGTGTTCGAGCCATGATCGAACGGATTGATGTTGTCGCGCACGCCATCTTCATTGACGTGAACCAGGAGATCGAAGCCGAGTTTTTGCGCCATCAGATCACGAAAGGCGATCATCTCACGAAACTTCCACGTCGTATCGACGTGGAGAAATGGGAAAGGCGGCTTGGCGGGATAAAACGCCTTCATCGCCAGATGCATCAGCACGGATGAATCCTTGCCGACCGAATAGAGCATAACCGGCTTGGAAAAGACGGCCGCAACCTCGCGGAATATGTGAATGGATTCGGCTTCAAGCCGCTGAAGATGCGTAAGCTCTGTTGTCATGGACTGTGAGCGTTCTTTCGTACCTTCCAACAGAAGACTTCGCCTCAAATCATCGAGCTTTTTGCGCCCGGTTCAAGCCCTGCTTCTGGACAATCTCTCTCAAGCCGGCGTTCTAGCAGATCGCCGTTGCCAAGAACAATGCAAGACTGGCGCGCCGACGCACGGTTCGGGAATGAATTTTCCAAGGATGCCGCCAAACCCGGAAATTCCTGCTCGTGGGTCAGACGTCCGGGAAACCCCGGGAAAAATATTGCTTGGATAGACATGCGACTGCCCTTCCCAGGAATTCTCCAGATCGATCGGCGCAGGCTGCCGATTTTTCAGCGGCAAGCGGCCCGACACACTTTCGAAAAGCGAACCCAGCCGCTATACCAGCCTTGGGAAGCGGGCAAGTGCATGATGAAGGGTGGTAATTCGGGGCGAGGCATTCTACTTCGCCAGACAAGATCCGCCGCATGAACTTCCCGAAAAATAGCGAGCCCGACAATTGAACCGGCTTTCATCCCTGAGACAGCAATTCACGCCTTCGTGGATCAATATCTACTTCTCCATTCTTTGCTTCTTTTTTCCACCGGTTCTGGGATCGGTGGTCAGTTTTGTTTTCAATGGCGGGGCCCTAGCTTCCATCGTACTGATTGCATCTGGGAAAAGGTGCTTTAACGCAGACCGGCCGGTGATCTGGCTGACAGTCGCGATCTATGCCTACTGCGCGGCCAATCTCCTGGCCACCGTCGTCAACAATTCGTTCGTCCGCGATGCGCCGCACCTTATCCCGCTCATCACGTTCCTGTTTTTCCCCGTCTCCTATTCGACCTGGAGCATCACGCAGAAAACCACGCTTGCCCGCATCGTCGTACTCAGCAGCATGGTCGCCTGTTTTGTCGCGCTGCCGATGGCTGTCATCCAGCAATATTGGATTGGGGTCAGGGCCGAGGGCGGGGCCGGCAATCCGATCATCTTTGCAACCGTGCTCTGCCTTGCCGTGATGGTCTGTGTGGCCGGTGCCTTGTCAGGCATAGAGCGAGCCCGGAGTCCCATCTTCCACGCCGCGCTGGCCGGGACGATCGCCATGATCTATTCCGGTTCGCGTATCGTTTGGCTGGCACTGCTGATTGCCGGCATCGCTGTTTTGCTTATCAACCGGCAGAAGCTCAGAGGCAGGAATGCCGCTCGTGTGCTTCTGCTGCTGGTGGCAGTCGGCGTCGTGGTCGCCGCCTTCGGCTTCCAGGCGATATCCGGGCGCGTCGACTTTCTGCACTCCGATTGGAATGCGCTGGGCGCGCAGCGCAATTACGACAGTTCGTTGGGAATACGTGTTGCGCTTTGGGAGATCGGCCTCAAAGCATTCCATGACATGCCGCTGTTCGGACATGGGGTGGGTGCGACCCAGTCTTTGATCAAGCAAGGCTTTCATGATCAGTTCGCGATGGACGCCGGCTTCAATCATTTCCACAACGGCTTCCTGACTGCTTTGGTGCAGGCCGGAATTCTGGGCGCCGTGACGCTGGCGGCGATCTTTGTCGTTGCCGCTGGAAATGCCGCCCGGGTCTTGCGAAACAGCAGTGATCCGGTCGAACGGTTCGGCGCCACCATGATTGTCGTCGTGGTGATAACCTATCTCACGGCCGGAATGACGGGCATCCTGGTCGGCCATGACATTCTGGACTCAGTGCTGATGGTCTTCCTGGTGTGTGGAACGTATCTTGCCTCCGGCCGTCAGGCTCCGTTGACGGCAAAGCATGCACCTCCACCAGTAATGGAAGAGCAGGAGCTTCCGGCAGCCACCCAAGAGCTGTTGCGGGCAAGGCGATGAAGGTCCTGGTCACGGGCGCGACGGGTTTCATCGGGCGCCTTATCGTGCAAAAACTTCGCCAAGCCGGCGCCGAGCTTCGTCTCGCTTCCCGCCATCCGGAAAGGCTTGGATCGGGGGATGGCGCGGTGCTGATGCCCAATTTCGATGCACCGGCCGCGGCCTTCCTGGCACTCACCAGGGATGTGACCCACGTCGTCCATTGTGCCGGCCTCAATAATGATCGGGGCAATGCCACCGAAGCCGACTATTGGGCGGCCAATGTGGAATTGAGCGCGCGGCTGGCGCATGCGGCGGCGGCACAAGTAAGCGGACGCTTCATCCATCTCTCCTCGATCCGGGCCGTGGTCGGTGCTCGCGTCAGCGCAACGATCGACGAAAACACGCTTCCTGCCCCGCAATGCGTCTATGGACGCTCCAAACGCGAAGGCGAGATTGAGGTTTTGGGCGCCTATGCGTCGCAAGGCCGCTCCGACGCCGCCGTGTTGCGCCTGCCCCCGGTCTATGGAAACGGCATGAAGGGCAATCTCGCGACGCTGATGCGCCTTGCTGATACGGCGCTGCCGCTGCCGACGGGCGCCCTGACGGGAATCCGCTCGCTGATGTCATCCGGGGCGGCAGTGCGGGCGGTGTCGCACCTTTTGAGCCATTCGGGGTCACTTCGTCAGATCTATGTCGGCGCCGATGTGTCGCCGATCGCAGTCGAGGCCATCATCGCCGCGTTTCGCAGAGGTTTCGGGCGGCCGATGCGTGTGATGGCCATACCAGCCGGCCTGATACGACCGGCGGCGGCCGTGCTGGGCAGGCGGGCGTTTTGGGACAGTCTGACCGCGACACAGATATGCGACCCTGCCCTGCTGATATCGCAGGGGTGGAGGCCTGAAACCGGCACGCTGGAAAGGCTGGCGGAGCTAGCGCGGCTTGGTAAATCCCGACTCCTTGTTTGACCATGATGATGGCCAGTCAGCTTCGATAGAACGTTCCAAGCAGAATCCGAAGGTCGAGCCAGAATGACGCCGCACCGAGATAGGCGGCATCCGTTTCAGCTAGAAGCTTCGGGTTCGACATGTCGATGCCCTTGATCTGGGCCAGGCCAGTAATGCCCGGGAGCGCCGCCAGAACCCCCAGCCGCCTGCGGCACTCGATCAATTCCGCTTGGGTCGGCAGACAGGGGCGCGGGCCGACCAGGCTCATCTCGCCCTTCAGAACGTTCCAGAATTGCGGCAACTCATCGAGCTTGAACTTCCGCAGGACTTTTCCGACCGATGTCACGGAATTCGGTGGTGCCTCATGCGAGGGCAATGACGGGGTCCCGACATACATTGTGCGCAATTTGTGACAGCGAAAAAGCCGCCCGTCGCGGCCGACCCGCGTCTGCGAAAAGATAGCCGGACCGGGTGACGAGACCCGAACGGCAAGGACGGCAAGCGCCAAAACGGGAGATGTGACCACCAGCAGCAGAGCCGCACCGGCAAGATCGAAGATGTGCTTGGTTGCCTTCATGAACGACCGATCATGCTCCCTGCCAAAGTCCCGAGGCGACGCCACAGGCGAGGCCTGACAATCGCGTCGACGTAGCATGAGCTCATCTCTTGACCAAGCGCATCACGCAGCCGTTCGATGCTCAGATGCGTCCGACGATGAAAGCGAGATAGAGCCCCAGGGTGCCGGAAACCGTCTGCCGATAGACACCGCTTTTGCGCAAGCCAGCCAAGCGGCGGAAAAGACCGCCCTCCCGCCCGCGGATGAACAGGTCGAGGCACGCCGCCGCGTCCTCGGTCAGCAGGTCGCGATTGACGGCAAGACCGTCAAGGTTGAGGTCCGTCCAGCCGGCAAACTCGCCCTTGAACAGGCGGCCAAGCCGGGAAGCCCTTGCCTTCCACGACACGTTGGCTCCAACCAGGTTTGCCGCGTGCTGCCGGTAGCGCACCAGTGGCCGCGGATCGTAGTGGACGATGCCGCCGGCTGCGGTCACGATGAGATAGGCCCACCAGTCATGGCTGACGAACGCGGTCCGCGCGCAGGCCCTGGCCAGCAGGTTGCGTGCCGCGGCGTTGAGCAGGATGGTGTTGCCGCCGGCGATGCTTTGCACAAGCGCGTTGCGAAAGGACGGCGGCCGGTCAAACAGCGGCGAATGGCCTACAAGGCTTCCCGTTTCCGTCATGGTCGCGGTTCGCGAGCAAAACATCAGCGGCGTTTTTGCGTCATGGGCCTGCATCCAGCGGATGGCGCTTTCCAGCCTGTCGGGCTCCCAGATATCGTCCTGGTCGCAGAAGGCATAGCCGTCCGCATCGATACGTCGATCAAGGATCATCGACCGGAAATTGGCCGCGAATCCTTGCCGCGGCCCCTCCACAAGGGTCATTCGACCCTTGGGCCAGCGGGATTGCCATGCCTCGATAATCGCGGTCGTACCATCGATGGAACCATCGTCGGATATCCACAGGTCGACCAGACGGTGCGACTGGGCGAGCAGCGACTGCAGCTGCTCATCGATGAAGGCGGCGCCATCTTTCGTGCCCATCAGGACTGCGATGCGCAGGTCTGCTTTATCCACGAACGTCAAACACCTTGCATATGCCAGAGATTTCCGGATCCCATATCATGGTCGCGTCGGAAGAAGAGCGGCTTAGCCCGCCTGCCCGACCGTTTTCGGGATCGCATCTTGATGAATGCTTCCCCTGGCCTTCTTGGCGCGGTCAAGGCCTGCCAGCACGGCGAGCGCGGCAGCCTTGTCCTGATTTTCTGCTGCCTGCTGCAGCGCCGTGAGCGCGACCTGGACATCCGACCATTCCACGACGTCCGTGCTGAGGCCAAAAATCTTCGAAATGTCGAGTTCGACGAGTTCCTCGTCTTCGCCATGCAGCGTTTCGTGGAGCTTTTCGCCAGGCCTTATACCGGTGAACCTGATTGCGATGTCCTTGTACGGGCTCTTTCCGGACAGGCGGATCATCGTTTCGGCCACTTCAAGAATCGGCACCGGCTTGCCCATGTCGAGCATATAGACGGCATAATCGTCCCCGCTCTGCCGCGACGCGGCATCGGCCGCCGACATGATGACGAGATCGACGGCTTCGGCCACGGTCATGAAATAGCGTGTCATGCGCTGGTCGGTGATGGTGACTGGCCCCCCGGCCTCGATCTGCGCCTGGAATATGGTCGCAACCGAACCATTGCTGCCAAAGACATTGCCGAACCGCACGGCTATGAACTTGGTGGCGGAGCGACGCCCGCCCGGCTCGGCCGCCGGCGTCCCATGCAAGGCGCTGACGATCTGTTCGGCGGCCCGCTTCGTCATGCCAAGCACCGATGAGGGATCCACCGCCTTGTCGCTCGATATCAGGACAAATTGCGCGACCCCGCATTTGGCGGCGACCTCGGCACAAACGAGCGTTCCGAAAATATTGGTCTGGATGGCCGAATCCCAGTTCTCCTCGAGCAGCGGAACGTGTTTGAGCGCGGCGGCATGAAAAATGATATCAGGCCGGAATTCCGTGACGACCCGCGTTATCTGGCGCCGGTCCGCGACATCGACGATACGGACCTTGAGGCGGTCGTGGTCGTTCTCGTCAATATACTGACTGAGCTGGAAGATGCCGAACTCGGAATTGTCGGCGACCAGCACCTCCTCGGCTCCCAGTTCCAGCGACCGTTTGACCAGCGTTCGGCCGATCGAGCCGGCGCCGCCCGTGACCAGGACACGCTTGCCGCCGATAAAAGCGCCGATGCGCTCGATATCGGACGCGACTGTCGGACGGCGCAGGATCGTTTCCATCTCGACGGTGTCGAGAACCAGCTTACCGTGCCGTTCCAGCTCCGAAAGACCGGAGAACTGCACCACATTGATGTCGCCGTGCCGGGCGACGCGGACGAGTTCCGAATAGTCCTCGATCTCGTGCTCGGCGCCGCTGCCGAAAATCAGCAGGTCCAGGCTTTTGGTGCCGCTCGCATAGTCTTCCAAAACGTCGATCAGACGCGGCAGGGTCGCCACCACGGGAACACCCTGTATGCGCGTGCCCAACGGCGCGCCGCGTTCGGTCGCCATGATGCCGGCGATGGAATAGTCCGCCGGCTGCGCCGTGCGCGTGAAGCGAATGATCAGGTCGGCCTCGCCGAGCCGGCCGACGAACAGCGCGCGCTTGACCTCGGTCTCGCCGGTCTTGCGGCTCAGAATGCCCCAGCTCGCGCCGTCACGCAGGAAGCGGTAGAACAGCCGCGGCGCCGAAATGATCGTGAAGGAGACGAGGAAGAAGACGATGAACTGGCGCTCGTTGAGCCCCTGCACCGGTTGGAAGGTTCGAACCAGCAGCGAAGTGGCATACAGAGCGAGCGTCAAAATCGCGCAGCTCTTCAGGATGTTGAAAAAGTCCGGCGTCGAGGCAAAGCGCCAGACGGTCGTGTAGAGGCCAGAATATCTGAACAGCAGATGGCTGATGAGAACAATGGCCGCCCAGGTTGCCAAACCCTCGTTGGACAGCGGTTCGAACGAAAGATCCGACCGCGAAAGCACGAGGCTGAGCGCCACGGCGACCAGGACCATGATCACGTCCTGGACCATGATGAAGGCGCGCCGCACCTGCGGCCGAAGTCCCAATACTGCTTGGAGGTAAGAATTCATCGGAAGGCACTAGACTCCAGGCTCACGGATACGAACACCGCCAAGATGCAAACGCGAAGATGCTTCGTGACCACTTTCTCAAAAGTGCTATTCCCGGCCCCCGCCGTCCTGTATCGCATACTGCGGGGTTGACGGCATAGCCAGAGGTTTTTTGGTAGAGCGCGCGCATAATAGTAATCTTGACGCCCTGTAGCCGGATGCTGTTGCCGATCCAGCGCTTGCGATGTACACACGCCGCAACGTCAGCGTGTATCCAGTTTTGCCGCAGTTGACTCTGCCGCCGACCTCGTTACGACGCAATGCGTTGCCATGTGCCTGTCGAAATGGCTATTAGGGACGGGCTCGGTGGTTCGCCATGGCCAGCGACGGACAATGCGCCAGAACAACGGATTGCGATATTCCCAGCTATGATTGCAGCACTAAACGGCGCTTTTGAAGACATCTCAAAAGCCATGAGATTACACCGGGTCTGGATCGCGCTTGCCCATGAGGACATCGGCGACCAGCATAGACGCACGACGCTCGGCCCGCTTTGGCTACTGGTCAACTACCTCGCCTTCGTGGGCACGTTCGTTTTCGTGTTCCAACCCGCCGGCAAGGATGCAGCGGGCTATGCGGCCCATGTCGCGATCGGCCTTCTGGTATGGTTCTACCTGATGGAAGTCATGTCCATGAGCGTGTCGCTCTTTCAGCGCGAAGAGAGCTTCATCGAAGGCACGACGCTGCCTTTGTTTGTGTATGTGATGCGACTGGCATTGCAATCCGCCATCAGGGCGGGCTATGCGATCGCAGGTTGTGTTGTCATTCTGCTGTTGAGTGGACCCGCGGTGACTTCCTCGTGGCTGTGGTCAGGCGCAGGATTGCTCCTTATACTGCTGGTTACGCCGGCAATGATTACCGTATTCGCGTTTCTCGGAGCTTTCTTTCCCGACAGCCAGTTCATTGTTGGCAATTTACTGCGAGTCGGCATGTTCTTCACACCTGTTTTCTGGGTGTACAACGGGCAAGGCGGCGTCCAAGAATATGCCTATCACTGGAATCCGTTCACTTATTTTCTGGAGATCGTCCGTTTGCCCATCATGGATGGAGAACTGCCAATTCATGCTTTCACTGTGACCATCGTCATATCTTTGGCTACGTGGGCGATTGCATTGCTGCTGCTTGGGCAGTATCGCAAGCAAGTCATCTTCATCATCTGAGTTTTCGATGGTTTCTATCAAGCTGGACAATGTTGGCCTTGTTTACAAGCTGCACGAAAAGCTGACGCTTTCCGCGCCGGACCGGCGCGTGGCTGGGCCAGGCGGCAGGATCGAAGGCTCTGGCAGAAAGCAGTTCGTGCAGGCGCTCGACGGCGTCAGCTTCGAATTGAAGGCTGGCGACCGCTTGGGCCTGGTCGGCCCGAACGGCGCCGGCAAGACCACCCTTCTCAAGGTGCTTTACGGGATCTACGAGCCGTCCGCGGGAAGCGTCGCGATTGAGGGCAAAGTCGACGCCCTATTCAACATCAATATAGGTTTCCGTCGTGAGGCCACCGGGCGCCGGAACATCGTGCTGCGTGGACTGATCAGCGGATGGACGGAAGCCGAGATCGAAGAGAAGATGGAGGATATCATTGCCTTCAGCGAACTCGGGGATTTCATCGATTTGCCGTTCAAGGCCTACAGTCAGGGCATGGCCGCGCGGCTAGCCTTTTCAGCGGCAACCGCGCTCGAGCCGGAGATTTTGCTCATGGATGAGTGGATCGGCGCCGGCGACGCCTCCTTCCAGGACAAGGCCAAACGGCGCATGGACGAACTGGCGGAAAAGGCAGGCATCATCGTTCTGGCGAGCCACAGTGAGGCCCTTATCCAAAGCGTATGCACGAAAAAAATGACGCTCAGGGCCGGCCGGATAGAATCGCTAACGACAGAGCCAAGAGTGCGCGCTGGAAAGGTGGCTAAGCTATAATCCTCTTCACGCAAGCAGGTCCCACAGTCATAACGAATGAGCTCTACGGGCGATCAATCAGACCGAACTGGCCATTGCGTTGCCGACGCGCCTCTACGGCTCAGTGAACTAGTTGGCGCTACTACGCCGACGCACCAACCAGGACAAGATTGGCCTGAACAAATCTTAGCCCCGTTTGCTGCAGAAGCGAGCATCCATCGACGCCCACAGGCGACATTGGGGCAAAGTTCACGCCTCTATATCGATAAGTGCCCAGAGAAAGGCGGTGAAGGCGAACTGCAGACCAAGGGCGACGAGCGTGCATGAAACTGTCAACATGCGCACCATACTGTTGTAGGTAAGCGGGCCGAAATTGGCGGCCGCCCAGGTCCAGACCGCATACCCCAGACCGACCGAGCCGATGAGGATCAGCACTCCCGAGAACAACAGCATTCTCTCGAGCGACACCGCCGCCTTGATTCGAGCCACGCGCGGGTTTACCGGCAGGAATCCGCGCTCCATCGCAAAAGACCGGGCGATCAGTCCGAAGGACATACACGAAGACCCGACCAGCATCGCCATGCAACCCACGATCAGACTGTGCGTGTCGATCGTAACGTTCGGAAGGATATGCACCGGGCCTTGCACAAGAATCCCTGCCAAGAGAGATCCGAAGGCGAGGATGGCCGCGCCGGGGTAGATGAAGAGCCATTTGGGGCTGTTCAGCAACAAATAGCGCAGGTGACGCCAACCATCCCGCCATGTACGCAAATGAGGTGGCCTTGACCGCCCATCCGGAGAAAGCGTCGTCGGAACCTCCGTCACCCGCAGCCGCTTCAAGGAGGCGCGAACGATCATTTCACTGGCGAACTCCATGCCAGTCGCCTTCAGCCCCAGTTCTTGTATCGCGGTCCGACGGAAGCCACGCAGGCCGCAGTGGAAGTCACGGATTCCCGAGGAGAAGAACAGCCGTCCCAGAAACGAGAGAACTGGATTTCCAAGGTAGCGGTGAAGAAAGGGCATGGCGCCAGATTCGATGCCGCCCAGGAATCTGTTGCCCATGACAAGATCATGGCCCGCACGCAACTCGGCGACGAACAGGTCAAGCCGACTGAAGTCGTAGCTATCGTCGGAGTCACCCACGATTACAAAATCGCCAAGGGCATTGTTGATCCCGTGCAGAATCGCAGCGCCATACCCACGGGTCGGGACGTGAACCACGCGCGCTCCATGCGACTCGGCGATCTGGATTGAGCCATCCGTGCTGCCGTTGTCAGCGATAAGGACTTCACCGACAATGGAGGCGCGATTAAGGAATTGCCTGGCCTTGTCGATGCAGATCGCGAGGGTCTCGGCCTCATTCAGGCATGGCATAAGGATCGTGAGTTCGATTCCGTTTTGCATCTCTGAATGGGAAAGGTCCGAAAGATGTTCTTTCATTCTCAAGCCTTACGAATTGTGGAAAATTTAGCCCGACGAGATGCAGATATGATCGCGTTCGGGACGACCTATGTCCGTGCCGGTCGCTTTGCGACAGTTGCAACAAAGTGCAATCCACGATCAAACAGATATGTGAACGGAGGCGGATATATACCGAGGCTTCTATTCGCTTTGACAGTCACCAGCCCCAGATTCTTGAAGGTGAGGCCCCAATCACCTGATGACAGATAATTATATGGCAGGCGCACATCGTGGCCGCGGTTTCCTACCCAGTCCATGAAGCGCAAGGTTTGGTTTGCCAAAAACCCGTCGCGCAAGTGGTCTTTGATCACTACGCCTCGCCTTGCTACTCGTGCACATTCAGCGATTACGATCGAAGGATCGTCGGTATGATGAAGCACATCGACGATTGTAACCCAGTCAACTGAGTTGTCCGGAAAGGGTATTGTAACGCCATCATAGATCGTCGCGGGGATGGCTACTGACGGTCGCAAGAACACGTCGATACCCTTGATTTGGACAGTGGGTTTGATCTCCATGATGGACTTTGCAAGCGTTCCATCACCACAGCCAACGTCCAGCACCGACCCCGCTTCCAAATGACCGGCGATGTGTCTGGCGAGCACTCTAATTCGTCTGCCGAAGACTGCGTTGGAGTGGACTGAGTTGAGGACTTCCTTGGCGACGGTCATACGATCTCACGATTTTGTGGGGAAGGCCCATCGGGCCAGAAGAATATAGTTGGTAGCTGCGACCAAGCCCGTGACAATCACGAACAAGACGGCCGGCGGGACGTTCCCTGAAACGACAGCAGGTATGGCTGTTGCGAGTGCGAGACCCACAAACTGAATGGCCAGATATTTGGGCAGCGACGACGAATGGTCGGACTTCGATCTGAACGTCAGGTTGCGTTGGCCCAGATAGGCAAAGGGTATGCATGCTCCATATACCAAAGGGCTTACGATCCAAGGGCGGTATCCCAGATGCACCAGAGCCGTACTGACAACAATATATCCAAGCGCTGAGCCCAGGCCAATGGCCCCGAACGCGCATAGGCGCCGTATCAGATCAGGTGCAGAGGTCATCGAGTTCGAGCGCTCTCGATTGCAGAGGGAAATGGCATCGGCCTTTTGTTGAGGATCATAACCATCACTTGCACGATGCTCAACACAGTAGCTGCGGAGACAAGAAGGCTCGTAAGACCGAAACGAGGGTAATAAATTGCTGGAAACGATGATATGTCGATAAGTATCAGTATCACGCTGCGCGCAAAAATCCCCAAGATCAATGAAACAACGATGTAATTTACAGGATCGTGGAATCTTCGCCTGCCAATAATGAAGCTTGCGACGAACGCTATACCGGCCACAGGTATGGCAAACTTCATCACATAGGCGGCTGCGTAAATAATCTTTTTCCACAGACCATAGACGAGCATTCGCGTGGCGGACAATTGTATAGATCCATCCGGCGCCACCAACGGGGGGTCATTTAGTATCGACAAAGCCATAGCGTCATCGGGATGAGCCACGCTTGGAGGGGGTTCAATCGCAAATGGCGCAGCATAGTCGATTATGCCTATGGTTCTGCTGACCCGATCCGGCACCAGCTCCCACTGCTCGCGGGTGATATGCGGGATTAAAGGTAATGAGTACGATGCACAGACCAACTTGGCATTGCTGCATCCCGCTGAAACCTCGCGAGCCACGCTCTCGTAAAATTGGGCGGCAGTAGCGGGCGATCGGTGATATCCGGCCCTGGCGGCGGCGTCGCGGAAGGCCCACATAAACCATCCGCCAGCTATGTCCCCACATGTTGTCGGGAGCAAGTTACAGGTTGCGGCATTTGGTGGGCTTTCAAGATAGTTCCTTAAGCTCGCAAAGCTGGGACTAACTGCATATATCTGGGAGCGCGCTTCCTTGGGGACAGGCACATAAGCTCTACTGTAAGGTGCGCCGACGCGCTGCAGTTGCCGCATGGCACTCTGAAAGTCAGAGCTAGTCATCTCTAAGATTGTGGTCGACCCATACTTTGCGAGATTGATCGACGCGATGACGCCTGTACAAATTGCGGTCGACAACAGGATCACGGCAACATTTGCTGATGCTGGCCCCAGAATTTTTCGCCAACCACGAGCGTTTGAGCGAATTGCCGGGAATATGGCAATCAGCATCAAAGTGGGCACAATCCAAACTGCCTCTTCCCGTGTAATCCAAAATAGAAATAGAAGGCCACCGGCCACAAACGCTGTTCTTTTATTAAACGTATCGCGGTTGCATATAAATATGTTTATCCACAACGATATCAATATAAGAGTTATCGACGAATAGAAGAGCTCACGCGTTACACGGTCCTTATATAAATACATGCTCGGGCATGCCAGCATTGTGATTAGCGCAAAATAATATGCCCACCGCCGATTGTCGAAGATCGCGGACACGACACGGGAGAAGAGTAGGCAGGCGAAGCCGTATAGTGCGACCTCGGTGATATTGATTGGAAATCCGGTGATACTGTTTAAGGCAAGGAATGTTGGATACCCAGGCCCCTTGACGAGGGTCAGCTGATCATAGGGTCCAAGCCAAGCACCTTGCGCAATGTTTTTGGCAAGTCTGATGAAAAGGCCGTCGTCATAGCCCTGATACATCAGAAGGGTGACAGGCATAGCGCCTGCCATAGTCACGTATCCTGCTACAATAGCTAGCGTGCCGATCGTATCTAAGCGACTGCGAAGCTCTGCCAATTCCTCACCCTAACGAACACCCTGGGGCCGCTCGCTCCTTGCTTTGTTAAGCGCTCGAAGTCAATACGATCTGAATTGAAGAGATTTTTTGGCGCAGTCATTCGCCAACTAAAACTCGGTGCCACATCTGGCATATGTCGGTAAGTCGCGTTTGAGACGCCGTCTTGGACCTCTCGTACGAGTGCCAAGGAGTTACCATCAATGGTTGATTCCTGTAGCTAGGAATAGGCTTTGTTCCGTTGCGGTTGCAGGTTCTGTTTCTCGCAGTTAGAAGCGATCCACGAGCGATTGGAGATTGTATGAACGTCGAGGTACTTAGAGGGCAAGCTGCAGAGACGACGCGGGCGCGAATCGACTTGCCAGGGCTTTTGGCGATGCGTTGCTATGCCGCCCTGGCGATCATGCTTTTCCACCTGATTGCGCTGCCAAAGCTGCAGATACCGACCTATCTGTCTTTCATCCCAACGCATTTCGGTTTCGGGGTGCCGCTGTTCTACATCGTCAGCGCGTTCGGTTTGTTCGTTGGCTACGCCGGCAGGATTGGATCGCGGGCCGAATTGCGCGAATTCTACCTCAGGCGTTTTTTTCGTATTGCGCCGTTGTTTTATTTTATGATAGTTTTTTTCTATCTACTTTTCTGGATGCTAGGGGGAAGACCGTTCCCACTTTCCCAAGTTATCAGTTCGACGCTGTTCGTCTTCAATTTCATTCCACAGCATGTCAGCGGCATCGTTATGGCCTCATGGTCGATCGGCGTTGAAATGGCGTTCTATGCCATCCTGCCGCTGCTGGTTTTCGCCATCACCGGGCTGGCACGATCACTGGTGCTTTTTGCCGTTGCAGTTTTTTTGGCGGCAAACTGGGCGCTGGCGTTCCAGGCAACGGAGGGGGCGTTGTCGCTCTTTGGACAACTCTCTCTGATGGCCCACCTTTTCTACTTCGCCGCAGGGATAGCAGGATATTTCATATGGCTGCGGCTTTGTCGTACCTCGCCTGAGATCGGCCGAATAATCTTCGCCGCCAGCCTTTTGACGATCATTTGCCTGATCTGTTTTGCGAACCAGATCGCAATATTCCTCGGGACAATCCTGGGGCCAAGCGGCAGTGCCGGTATCAAAGCTGTCTGGGCAGCGACGTTGACAGGTGCGGTCGTGGGAGTTTCGCTGCATCCGCAAAGGTGGTTCGTGAACGCCGCCGCGAAGCTGCTCGGTAACGCCAGTTTCAGTATCTACCTCTGGCATCCGATCGTTATCGTCATGCTGGATCGCTTGGGTCTGTACCGAGCAATCTACGCATCCTTCGGTGGTGCATCTCTGTCGTTCATTGCCTCAGTGATAGCGACCCTTGCGGTGTTGATACCACTATCGTTACTGAGCTATCGGTATATCGAGCGGCCCGGCATGGCCTTGGGGACTCGCTTCAGCCGTCATCGGTCAGCTTGATGGAGCCTTTCCTTTCAAGTACTGCCGGAACTCTTGGCGACGGAACAGTGTCCGTGCTTTTATGTCCCGTCTGGCTAGTATTTTTGGTGATTTTTTGACTATAGATTGGTTGACCATAATCCGGTGGACGCTACGCGGTCACGCAACTTCAGAGACAGCCAGAAAGAGCCAGAATATTCACATGTTTTCCATAGCCCTCCCACACTTGAAAGCCGCGGAACGTGCAGCTACCGACGGATGCACCATTGAGGAGGCGCTCGTCTTCCTACGCCAAATGAGCCTGGACGACTTCGGCCTCCTTATGATTTCCTTGCCCAACAAGGATTATCCCAGTCTGTCACGTCTTCTGCCGGCGATGGCCAGCGACGAGGTCCAGAAGACCTGGACCGGAGCATCCGGTCTCGATCTGTACCGGCAAACGGCGTCGTTTGCCCGTCAACTTGAAAACAATTACACCCGACATACGAAAAAGCCGCTGGCGGGCTCTGATATCCTCGACTTTGGATGTGGCTACGGGCGCATCTTGCGCATGATGTACTACTACAGCGATCCATCCAGCATATGGGGCGTCGACGCCTGGGACAAATCTCTCAATCTATGTCGAGAGGCAAGATTGCCTGGTAAGTTCGCTCTATCGGACCGGATGCCTTCTGATCTACCAGTCGATGATCAAAAATTCGATTTGATCTTCGCCTTTTCGGTTTTCACACATCTTGCCCCTTCAACCGCGAAAGCCTGCCTCGCGGCAGTTCGTAAACACATCAAGCCTGACGGGCTGTTGGTGGCCACCATTCGGCCTATCGAATTCTGGCCGTTCATCGATAGGATGCGAAAGACTTCCACCGCCGCACAAATGCAGTCGAACCACCGCCTCAACGGATTTGCCTATCTTCCTCATGGTGGGGTCGAAGGTGAAACATATGGCGACATCTCGTGCGAGATAGACTTTTTGGCTGGAGACGGCTGGAAAATCGTAGGACATGATCGATCGACACTCGACCCGTTCCAAGTGTCGGTGCTGATGCAGCGGGATTTTTAGTGAATGGTGGGGTTGCTGCGACAACCGAATCGCGGTTTACCAAGCCATGCGGGTCATTCTCCATATTGGCGTTCACAAGACGGGCACGAGTGCGTTGCAGTCGTTTCTGCATCGCAACGCCGCACTGCTCTCAGACCGTGGTGTCTTTTACAAACCGACCAGCACCGCCTGGCCGAACCACAATCCGTTGGCTGCAGCGTTCCTGCGCGATTCAGAGGACTACGGTCCCGACCGACTTGCAAAGACGCTGGAGGAGGCAGGGGAACGGACGCTACTGATAAGCTCGGAAATGCTGTGTGACCACAATATCGATCTTGATCTGTTTCTGTCGTTGCTCGAGGGCCACGACGTTCGCACAATTGCCTACATCCGCCATCCCAGCGATATCATCATTTCGGCCTTTAACGAGGTGGTCAGACACTACGACAGGCACTGGACACGGCCCTTGAATGAGAGGCCGTTCGCCTACGACCCATCTCAGATCGACATCCTCCGGCGTTGGCTGAAAGTACCCAATCTCACGCTGGCCCCATACGATCACGCCCAGTGGGTAGGCGGTTCAATCTTTTCCGATTTTCTGGCTATGATCGGCGTAGCAGACGATGGCTTCGACTACAGCCAGACTGGCGGCAATGAATCCCTGCCATATCCTCTGGTCGAAGCGCTCCGGCTTGTGAACACTGCCAACCCTTCCGCCGATCAACACCGCGCCCTTGTCGAAACTCTGCTGACAATCAAAAGCGAGCCGGGGGAATATCCACTGACGCGAGAAAACGTCACGATCTGTATTAATCAGATGCGTCAGACATTGCCCCACTATCGCCAGCATCTTCGCCCCGGCTTCCAAGAGGCGTTCCTTCTTGAGCCCCGACCGGCGCGTGGCGTGCCATACGCCACAGGCGCAAAGGTCAGCGTCAAGTTCACAAGAGCGGTCAAATCGTTTGCACAGGGGGCTGCCCGCATGTTCCAGCGCTCGGCAGACATCCAGTAACAGACATCCAGTAACGCGGCTTCTATTAGAGCGGGATGAATTTAGGTTGGGCATAGCCAGCCTCGGTGAAGTAATTTCGGCATTCGGTTGACGTGACCTCGCCGAGGAT
>NZ_JAMYMV010000102.1:0-17131 GCF_040318715.1 Mesorhizobium sp. M1050
CACCGTCAACGGCGAAGTCCGTGGCAAGGCGTCTTCAGACAGTTCCACCATCGGCGCCAAGTTCGGATTGAAGATCGCCTTCTAGTCAGTGTGGCGTGGCCGGATTATGGACTGGCCAAGCACTCCAGCCGAGACGCTCGCCAAGCGAGAGCAAGTGTTCTATGCTCTCCATCGGCACCGCATGGTCGGGATGTCGATACGGAAGTCTGTTGTCGTAGAGCAATTCCAGGAAAAGAGACGGTTTTCCGTCCCGAATTGCGTCAAAACAAACAGATGGAGCGGTTCGCCGTTTCCGTTAAAGCGTGAACTGCTCTAGGCAGGGGGGTTCCATGTTCGAAGTCGTCGGATTCTGCTGGAAAACACGGTCGAGCAGTCGGCTCGCCATAAACGCACTTGGCTTGATCGTTGCGCTGTCCGTGCTGCTTTTGCCCGGACTGGGAACCGCGAACGCACAGGCGAACTGGACGCTCGATCCCACCGCGTCGGTGCTCACCTATCAGTCGGTCAAGAAGAACACGATCGTCGAAACCAACAAGATCAGGAACATTTCCGGCAGCCTTACTTCGGCGGGTGACGCCAAAGTCACCTTCGATCTCAATTCGGTCGATACGGGGGTCGATCTTCGCAATGTCCGCATGCGGTTCCTTTTCTTCGAGACATTCAAGTTTCCGTCCGCCGAACTGACCGCGAAGGTCGATCCCGCGGCGTTTGCCGACCTGCCGACCAAGCGACGTGTGAAGGCGGTGCTTCCGTTCCGTCTCAACCTGCACGGGGTCGACAAGAACCTTGAGGCCAACGTCGTGGTGACCATGATCAGCGACAACATGGTATCGGTCGCTTCGGAGGCTCCGGTCGCCGTGCATGTGGAGGACTTCGGGTTGCTGCCGAATGTCGACAAACTCCAGCAGGCGGCCAATGTGACCAACATTGTTCCGACCGCATCGGTGTCGTTCGATTTCGTGTTCACCGCTGACGGCAGCAAGCCGGCTGCTGTCCAGCCTGTTGCGGCGAAGACCGCCGACGTCGGACCCGTCGCCACCGATGCCGCGAAGACGAACTTCAGCGACGAGGAGTGCCTCAACCGGTTTGCGGTGCTGTCGCGCACCGGGGCTATCTACTTTCGAACGGCGAGCGCGCGGCTCGATACCCAAAGCCGCCCGCTGCTTGCGGAGGTCGTCGGTGTCGTTGGCAAGTGCCCGGGCCTGAAGGTTGAGGTTTCCGGACATACCGATTCCGATGGGTCGCCTTTCGAGAACAAGCGCTTGTCGGAGCGGAGGGCCGAGGCGGTTGCCGATGCCATTGTCGCCGCGGGCATTCCTCGCACGCAGATCGCGGCGACCGGCTACGGCGAGGAGCGGCCGGTTGCCGCCAACGACACGCCTAAGAACAAGGCGCTCAATCGGCGGATCGAGTTTTCCGCCACCAAGCTCGTCAACTGAGGAAGGATCCGTTGTCCCGGTGAGTTTCGATCTGTTCGCCCGTTGTGGTGGCCTTATGCGCGGCATCGGGCTTGCAGCACTGGCATTACTTTTGACTTTGTCGGCCGCCAATGCCGAACGCCGTGTCGCGTTGGTCCTTGGCAACTCCCAGTATCAGCATGCCCCGGCGCTGACCAATCCGGTACGCGATGCCCAGGCCATGGCCGAACGCCTGAAGAACCTGGACTTTGAAGTCGTTTCCGGCTTCGACCTGACCAAACTGCAGACCCAGACGACGATTGCGCAGTTCGCCAAGCAGGTTCGCGGCGCCGACATCGCCCTGTTCTTCTACGCCGGCCATGGGCTGCAGGTTTCAGGCAGCAACTACCTTCTTCCGATCGATGCAGCACTTGAGGACGAGACCTCGCTCGACTTCGAGGCGGTGCCTGTGGATTTCATCTTGCGGCAAATGTCACGCGAGACCAGCATAAGGCTGATTTTCCTCGACGCCTGCCGTGACAATCCGCTTGCCGATGTGTTGGCAAAGACCGCCGGGGTCAAGGGAGCAAGGAGCGGCCTTGCCGAAATTCCGATCGAGAATGGTGGCGCGGGCACGCTTGTCGCGTTCGCCACCAGTCCTGATCGGGTCGCCTATGACGGGTCGGGCGAACATTCGCCGTTTGCTTCGGCGCTGCTCGCGCATATCGGCGAAACGAATGTTTCCATCACCGAAGCGATGAACCGCGTTACCGCCGATGTCTTCAAGGCAACCGCCGGCAAACAGCGCCCCTGGACCAATGTCTCACTGACCACCGAGGTCGTCCTGCATAAGATCGATCTCAACGCGCCGCTGATCGTCGGCGAGGCGAGCGCTCAGCAACCTGAAGGCGGCTCGGATGGGCGCAACGCCACGGCAAATCCGGCCGGCCCCGGTGACGACGCCCAACTCGCACTCAATGTGCTTCGTCAGAAGATACCGAAGCTTGCCTCGGACGACCCCATCTTTTTCGACCACCCGATCGATTTTGGCGATCCGGAAATCGACGGCAAGAGCATTGCCGAGCTCATCAAGGGCAAGCCACGCTTCAGTCCGGTGGAGGGGCTCGACAAGTCGGTATGGGAAGGCAAGCATTGCGACGGCTGCCATCAATGGAATGAGGCCAGGCTGTGCGAACAGGCGAAAAATTTCGCCTCCAACGATGTCTCTGTTTTGCGCCTGCAGCATCCGCTCGGAACACGCTTCAAGGTGGCGCTTGCCAAATGGGCTCAAGGCGGCTGCAAGTAAGGCAGGGCGTTGAGGCATCCATCCAGTTTGTGCCGGGGTGAATGCTTTAATACGCATCCGCTGATTGGCGCAGCGCCTCGATCTCGGCCATCTGGATGCCCATTTCGACAAAGGCCGAAAGAACGGCAAACCGGTCGGCGAGCGCGACACGTGCCAGTCCGGTCAGAATCCCGGCATTGACCGCATGGGCGGCAGGAAATGGTTGCAGGGCCGATACCATCGTCGCGGCCCTAGTCGAACCATTGTCACGCCATCCCGCGGCCAGGACAATCCAGCCGACCGGCGTCGTTGGCTGTGTCGCCGCGGCCGCACTGACTGCTGCCCGATGATGCGGGCTGTCCGGTTCACCCACCCAGTTGCGGACAAGCGCGAGCAACTCGTGATCGGTCTCATCGAACAGGTCGGTCAGGTGGCTCAGGCATTCATGGGCCCACCAGACCGCGGCCCGCTCGGGAAGCAGATAGGCACAAAATGTAATCGCTTCCTCGGGAACGCGCCCGGCGAGGAGGTCGCGGCAGAACTCGATCGAGCGCTGGTCGGTTGGAAGGGCTCTCATGTCCCGGCCAACAGCGGGACAGGCCATGAAAAGATCCCGTGCCGTTTTGAACCGGAGCCCATTGGCCATGACCGCCACGCTTTCATCGAGGAGCTCTGGCCACTCAAGCCTCAGGCGCGGCGCGGGTCAAGTCTCATCCTGTGACGCGCCGACAACTCGCGGCATTGTCGTGCCCTCAGTGTTTTGTCAACAGACAGTTGCCTTGGAATTTGGTATGATCGCGATCATCGAAATCGGATTGCTCAAACAGGAGGAGCCGCTATGCAGTGGAGCAGTTCAGCTTTTGTGTTGGCGGTCGTGTTTTTCTCGACCCACGCTTCCGCCGACCCCGTTCAGAAATCAGAAGACATTGTGAAGTTTTTTGCCGGTGCGGCCGATCTCGGCAAGTCGCGAGGAATTTGTGTCGGCTCCGAGGAGGAGTGCAAAAGCAAGACCAAGGCAAATGACGCGCCAGCAGGAAAATCCAGCCTCGACATGCTGATCAATTTCGGGCTGGATTCGGCCGAGCTCGACACGACTGCGCGCGCTGAACTCACCGAATTCGCCAAGGCCCTGAAGGACAATCGGCTGCGCACGTTCAACTTCGTCGTCGAAGGCTACACCGACGCCACCGGCACTGTGCATTACAACGAAGGCCTGTCGCAGCGTCGGGCGCAATCGGTGGCGGCCTTCCTGACAGCCAGCGGGATTGAGACCGCGCGCATCAATGCGATCGGCATGGGCGAAAAAAATCCGCGCAGCCCAAACCCATACGATCCCGTGAACCGCCGCGTGGAAATGCGGATAAAGACGGAATAAAGCCGGTAAAAGTGTGAAACGGTTTTCCGTCCGGATTGCGTTAAACAAAGAGAGTGCGCGGTTCGGCGTTTCCGTGAAACGCTCTGAAGCCTGTTCCATCCCGATGGAATCGGGATGGGGAACATCAACAGTCCGAGACACTCATGCCGCGCGGCCAGGTCAAAGCGTATTCTGAATCGAGCCCATGAGGGCGGTGACGGCCTGTTTGTATTTTTCGAACTCCGGCGATGTCTGGCGGATCTGCGTGGTCTGCAGGCTCGCGTCAGTAGCCACACGGCTTAGTTTTTGGCCCATTTTCCTTTCGGCCCAGTCCACCACGTAGCTGGCTGTCTTGCCGGTGAGAAACGGATTGGCCTGGATGACGGCCGAACCCAGCACGGCGCTCAGTTGCGCCGAACCTGTCGCCGCCAGCACCTGATGCGCGCCTTCCATCCCCAGGAAATGACAGAGATAGAGCCGTCCAGCTGTGATCTGGTGACCGCGCGCCCGAAGATAGGCCTCGCCTTCGCGCGCCAGATTGCGCACCATCTCGCGAGAGATCGTGGCGTCGTAGCGCAGAGCGAGCAGCTCGGCAGTCGACAGCGTGCGCGCAAGCTCCGGGCGGTAGGTGCTCATCATCCTGATCCAGGTCTTGGTTATGAACTGGCCGGCGCCGGTCGCTGAAGAATTTGGGTTCTTGGCGCGAGCGCTGCCGCCACTTTCGACATGAACGATGCGGTCGGTGAGCGTTTCGACAGCGGAATCGTCCGAAGCGATCGCGGTAACCCTGCCCAGCGGGTCGATCGCCTCGCCATTCTGATAAAGTTCGAAATGCAGGTGAGGCCCGGTCGAAAGGCCGGTGGTGCCGATGTATCCAATGATGTCGCCGGCTTTCACCTTAGTGCCGACGCCGGCCTGGATTGCAAATTTCTGCATATGCGCATAGCGCGTCTCGCGCCCGTTTCCGTGCGAAATCTTCACGAGATTGCCATAGTTGCCGCCATCACCTTGGAAGGTGATCTCGCCATCGAAGGCCGCTGCGATCGGCGTGCCCACGGGAGCCGCCCAATCGACGCCCTTGTGGATGCGAACGGTCCCGAGGATTGGATGCTTGCGTGGCCCGAAGGTGGAGGTCATGACCCCGTTGACCGGTGTGACCATGCCGTTGGTTACCGTCAGCGAGCGAACCTGATCGTCACCGGTGACGCACGCAAACTGGCCGTCGCTCTGCTGGAAGACGAAACAGTCGAGGCTCTTTTCGCCGCCCTGGACACCCACATACAGCACGCGCCCGGCACCTTCGTCCTTGCCGCGCGGCATCTGCGAATAGATCAGCACGAGGCGCTGGTCCTCGCTTGCAAAGGCGTCCAAGTCCTGTCCTCTCGAGAGATACATGATCGCTTCGCCGATCACGCCGGTCGGGACATTGTTGCGGGCCGCCGTCGAGTAGATCGCGTCGAGCAGACGGTATTGCCTTTTGTGCGTGCCTTCCGCCTGTGCGCCCGAATAATTGAACAGGTCTTCGCGGACCCAGGGATCGACGCCCGACACGAACGCGCCCGCGGCGTTGCGCGTCAGCGTGCCGACGAACACGTTCCTGGCGTAGATCGAAACCTGCATGAGGGACATCGTGGTCGTCCCGCGGCTCGGCCTGAAACCGCGCATGGCAACGACATAACCCGGTTCCAGACTGTCCCGATTGAAAAGCGCCTTCAGGGCCTCGCCTGCCAGCTTGGCATCGTCGGCGGAGAAATGCGCATCGAGAACAACGCTGTCCAGGCTGCGGTCGTTGAGGGTCTTCACGAACATGTCCTCGGTCGCCTCGAACCGCTGATAATCATTCGTGACGACCGCGACGCTGGTGTTGTTTTCGATCTGGGTCTTCTGGAATGCGGGAAGGGCAGCATCGCCCGCGTCGATTGTCTCGCCCCAGCCGGCTTCGGGATCGTCGGCGTCCGCCTTCTGGTCCGGAACCGCCGCGGGTTCCTCTGCGGTGGGTGATGGCTCAAGATCGTTCTGGAGATCGCCGGATGGCGCGGTAGCGGTCTTTCTTTGCGCCTGGAAGAATGCGAAATCCTCCTGCGTCGACGGTATCGTCGTCATGAATTTTTCGCTGGCGCTAAGCATGACGTCGGACAGAATTTCGATCTGGGGAGAAACGCCGGCTTGATCGAGTTCCGCCGGGCGCGGCATCGTTCGGCCTTTCGTTGCGGCGCCGGCATCGGGCGCCAGGGTGATCCACATTGGATCCCCGGCAAGGTCGATGATGGCCGGCACATAGACGGATGCATCGGCCGGCACATCATCCACTCCCTCGACCGCGTGCAACTCCTCATCTTCGTCGCCGAACGACCAATAGTCCGCGGTGAGGTAGAAACCGGCGGCGATCGAAAGCAGGAGAACCACCGCGAGACCGGCAATAAGCCTGCGCCAAAGCGCGCGCCTGCGAAGGGCGGCGCGCGCCTGCTTTTTGTGCCTGAAGCTCGTGTCGATATTGTGCGTCACGGATTGCTTCCGGTCAGGAAGAAGGTCCAGCGGACCTGTTCGAGCGTATCGACTTCGACAAATTGTGCCGCGATATGACCGCGCTGCCAGCATTCATCGATGCCACGTATCGAGAAACGGCGCCGCTCGATGCACATTTCTGTCGATCCGGTGAGGATCGCATGACCGAACACGTCCGTGGCATAGATGTAGATGTAGCGGTTCGTCAGTTCCTCGCGGATGACGTTCACGCATTGATTGGCGCCGATGGTCCACCAGCCATCGGTCTGGTCCGCATTGTCGACCTTCTGGCCGACGGCGAGATTGACGACGTCGAGTGTCTGATTGCAGACCGTGAATTCGGCGCGCGCTTCGCTGGATGACATCACGGCCAGCAGCGCGGCGCCCGCCATGACTGCAAGCCTCATGTGGCCTGTCAGGACACCCAGGGCTCGAAGCGGATCATGCTGCTCAATCGGCAGGTCGGCAGACGAACGGGGCGAACGCGAGCGGCGGAGTTCCATCGGGCGTCCATGCTATCCGCCGAGCCGGAAATACTGGGCGGTGGCCGAGAACCGAGTCCCATCGGTCTCAATTTCTTCGAGAATTTTGGGGAGCAGCACAGCGGCGGGTGTCGGCGTGGAGAACTCGGCCGCCTGAATATCATGGACGCCCGTGATCACCATTATGATCTGCGGCACGGCCTTTCCGGCGGCTTTGTCGGCCGCGCCGAGGCCAATCGGGATGCTGAAAGTAGCCTTGCCCGGTTCTACGACGATGCGGTCATCGAGATTGAATACCATGCCTTTGTGATCGATCAGCAGCACGCTGGAAACGAGCCCGCCGCGTGTCACCAGCGTGCCGCTGACCGGCGTGCCGTTCGGCACCGACGTCCGATCGAGAACAAGCTGCGGCTTGTCGGCGGCGGTCTGCCCCAGAAAGCGCAGAAAATTGGTGACTTCGCATTGGCTTGGCTCGATGAGCCGGACGCTGATGTCCGGCTCGATGTGGAATTTTGCCTGGAAATCGCCCAGCATGCGCTCGAATGGCTGGACCGCAGTTCCAAATCCTTCGATCGCGGTGGCCTTGTCGGTTGCCGACGTCATGGTCGCATAGAAACAATCGCCGCCGCCGAAGTTGCGAACCCAGGAGACCCGTTGCGCGATGTCGTCGACGGCCGCGGGGACCTCTGGTTTGGGCACGTTCAACGCGACGACAGGCTGGTCGGGCTGTTTGGCCTCCGGTAGTGCGGCTTTTTGACTCTCGGCCTTCGCGGTATCCGTCTTGCTTGCGGCGGGTTCAGGCGCCGGCGTGGTCGCCTTGGGCGGTATCGGCTGGTTGGTCTGTAGCTGGGGCTTTTGGCTCTTGACAACCTCTGGCTTGGCCGGCGGCGGGGTCGAGACGCTCTCGGGTGCTGACGGCGCTGGAGCGGTCGTGACAGGTGGCGCCGCCGACGTCTGGCTGTCGCTGGCCACCGCATCGGGCTGGATTGCCGGTGATGCCTTTTCGGGCGGCGGCTGCACTTCCGTAGTTGGCTTCGAAGTCCCCTCGGTCTTCGAGGGGACTTCGGCGGGCTTGGCCGGCTGCGGCTTTTGAGCTGCCGCTGCATCTTGCTGATTTTCAGCCGGCGGTGCGCCGGCCTCCGGCTTTTGAGCTGCCGCTGCATCTTGCTGATTTTCAGCCGGCGGTGCTCCGGCTTCCGGCTGCGCGGGCGGAACTGCCTTTGCCGGCTCGGGGGCGTTCGCGGCAGTGTCCGCCGGGGGCGGCTTTGACAGCTCTGGCGCGGGCTTTGATGGCTCTGGTGCGGAAAGCGATATCTTATCGACGGTCGGCGTCGCAGGCGTCATAAAGCCGCTCAGATAGAGCCCTGCGCCGGAGGCGACAGCAAGCGTCGCCAAGGCGGCGATGGCGACGGTCCGGGTGGTCTTTGCGGGTTTTGCGGGCACATCCGCCTTGACCGCGCGCGAAGGACCGACGGCCGGGGATGGCTGCGGTGCGGTCAAATGCGCGGGCCGGACATGCGGGACAAAGCGCTCGCGCGTGCCCGTCGCCAGCGGCGCGTCGTGTCCCGCGACATTGGATGGCTGAGGCTGGCCCTTAGGATCAGGAGCAAGGGTTTGCTCGGCTGGCGGCAAGATCGGTCGGTTGCGTGGTGGGATGGACGTCGGCGACATCGTTCCTTCGTCTTCGCCACGCGTCATTCTGGCGATGTCCGCCATGCTGGCCGGCCGGTCTCGCGGATCCGGTTGCAGCATGGCTTCAACAATGTCACGAAAATCGTCGTCGATGTCGGAGAGATCAGGCACGGTCCGGCGCTTTTCGATGACCTCGAACTGCGATCCGCTCATGTCGATCGGCTTGCCGCGCAAAGCGGCAACCAGCACCAGCCCCAGGCTGTAGATGTCGGATTGCTCACTGACGTCGCCGCTGTAGAGCCCGAGCTGTTCGGGTGAAACATAATTGTACTTTCCCGCGAACTTTCCGCCGATCAGGGTCTCACCCCCCACACTCGCCGACCGGGCGATACCGAAATCGATGATCTTCGCGCGGTCGACCCGGCCGCCGGGCAGGATGATGTTATCGGGGGAGAGGTCGCGGTGTATTGCTCCAGCTTGATGGACGGCGCTCAAGCCGGAAGCGAGGCGGTGGCAGAGCTTGCGCACATCTGCCGTCGGCATCGCGCCACGTCGCATGATGTCGAACAGCGACTCACCGTCGACGAATTCCATGGCAAGGTAGGGACGGCCGATCCCGGGATCGATCGTGAAGACGTGGTACCGCACGACCGCGTCATGCGACAGGTGATTGAGGATCAATGCCTCCTTGCGGAACAGCGACAAGATCGTCTGGTCACGGGCGAACTCGGGCAAGACGATCTTGATCGCGACATGGTCACCGGTCTGGATATTATGGCCACGGTAGACCTCGCCCATGCCACCGAATGCGATCCGCTCGTCGAGTTCGTAGATGCCGCTGAGTTGCGTGCCTACGGCGGTGTTGGCCATGCCCCCCGATATTCGCGTCTTATCGTCGGCGCTCATGAGCCTCAAGCCTCCGCTCTATGCGGATCTGGACGAGGCGATTGGCCATCGCGCCGGTCTCCGATCTTCACAAGCACGATCGTCACGTTGTCCGTTCCGCCGCGCGCCAGCACCATGTCGAGCAGGTTCTCGCAGGCTGCTTGAGGTGTCGCCGAAACCGTCGCCGCCTCGATCTCGGCGTCGGTGACATGGGCTGTCAGCCCATCCGTGCTCAACACAAAAATGTCCCCAGGCATGATTTCGCCCTGCTGGAAATCGATGACAATCTCGTCGCTGACGCCGATCGCTTGCGTGATGACATTGCGGCGCGGCCAGGTGCGCGCTTCGGCTGCGCTGATGATACCCCGGTCGATGAGCTCCTGAACTTCGGTGTGGTCTCTCGATATCTGCGAGATCGAGGCGTTGCGGATTAGATAGACGCGGCTGTCACCCGCCCACAGGCAGGCAAACCGCCCGTCCATCGCCAGCAGGGCGGCAACGGTGGAACCGATGGTTATGCCGCGAGATTCGGATATGCCGCGGATCTCGGCATTGGCCCTGCTCAGCCTGTCCTCGAAGCGCGCCCGAAGATCGGGTGCCGAGCTCGCGATGCCGATCGTTGCCAGATGATCGACGATACTGGCTGAAGCGACCTCTCCGGCGTCATGTCCACCCATTCCGTCGGCTACCACCCAGAGGCCAGTTTGTGGCTCGACCAGATAGCTGTCTTCATTGAGCTCCCGGACAAGGCCTTTGTGGCTCACGCCGAAGCTTTCAATGGGAAGGGCGACAGTATTCAATTTGCCACCAAGCGCTTTTCAAGCGTCCTTCTGCGGCGCACCTTTGGACGCTCGCTCGCGCCACTTTGCCACAGGCTCGAACATTAAAGTATCGAAAACTAAGGAAAACCAAGGTTTGACCGTATGTGGTCCGCAGATTGGCACCATGCTCAGCAGATCAACCGCATCTCAAAACGCCTTGGGACAGCTGAACCCGGAAAGCGCGGGGAGGAAGAAGGGGTTGGAGCCTGAGCCTGTCTGGAGCGTATAAGAAACGTCGCGTCCGCCGATCACGAAGCGTGCTTGCATGTTGCTGTCGTCGCCGGTGACGGCAGCCCTGTCCAGAAGCCGTTTCAGGGCCCACGGCCCTTCGAACTTGATGGCGGATTCGCGGCCTGGCATTTCCGGCGTCAGGCTTAGGCTGGCGGACGCGGAAGCCGTACCGCCCGGCCAGGTGACCGCGCTTGGTGCGTTGCCGGTCTGGTTGCTCTGGACGATCTGGCCATCGGCATCGAGTATCGCCGTATCGGCATCGCCATTCAGTGAGAATGGTGTGAAAGTGATGCTGACCGAAGGCACCGAACCGCCCGATGGAAAGAAGGCGCTGCGGATTTCCGCGGCCAGTTGGAAGTCTTTCAGGGTCGATTTCGACAGGTCGCGTCCAAAGCGCGCATCCTGTTTCCAGCTCCAGTCCTGGCCGGTCATGTCGATCAGCGATGCGAGATTTTGTGCGAAGAACCGGTCCAGCAAGCCGCCCGGGGCGAACAATTTCGCGAAATCCGCCATCGCAACATCCTCGGTGGCGTCCCCGGCGAAGGGATAACGGCCGTTGATTGCGGCTTCACAGGGGGCCGTCACCGTCTGGTCGAGTATCTGGTTCAAGTTGGTCACCGAGGTTTCGGCGACATTCTCTTCGAACTCATCCGCCGTCGCGTTGACCATCCGGCCGAGTTGCTTGGGCAGGCGTGAGACATTGGCGCGAAGCGTGGCTATCTGCAGCTGCAGGTTCGAATTGACGCGCTCCGTCTGCGAAGGAACTTCGGCCGCCAGTTGCAGGCTCTGATAGATATCGCTGAAGTTCTGGGTCAGGGCGTCGATTGGGCGGTGTCCGGCAGGGCCGTTCACCAGGGCCTGGAATGGTCTGAATTGCGCTTCGATGTTTGCACCTGGATTGCGGTTCCGTGCGTCGGCGGCCCCCGTGCCGGCGCGGCTTTGCGATTTGCCGTTGGCGATTTGTATGCCGATGCGGGCCAGGCCCTTGGCTAGATCCGCGGCGTTGCGCGGCGGGTTCTGAGCCGTGCCTGCTTCGATCTCGGTGCCGGGACTGTTGCCGTCACCTGGGTCCCGCGTCAGAGCTGTTTCGTTGGCGATCGCCGTAAAGAGCTGGTTCATCGGTGAGCTTGGGGAGGCAGCGGCTGAAAGGGCGATGTAGTGCGGCTTGTCCGTCAGCATCGCCTTGAATTTCAACTGGTCGAGAACGCCGTTCCACGCGGCCGCGAACTCCTTCCCGTAGCGATCGAGAAGTTCGGGGCCGAGCTTGAGCAGTTGCTGGTTGATGTCGCCTTGTTCGCCGCCGCCGCCGAGAATCCACTGCTCGTCGACAAGCATCTGCGCAATGCGCGAAAGTTGCCGGAGATAGAAGGTGTTGAAGCCGGAATGGGTGTATATTCCGGGGACACGAAGCCCTGACAGATCGCTGCCATCGATGCGCTCGAACAGCAGCTGCGCTTCCGGCCCACCTTTCTGGGATACGGAAAAATCGTCCAACACCGCCGCGTATGTCGCCGACTTGATCAATGCCGAAGCTCGATCGGCAAGGCTCATACGCCCGAGAGAACGTTGAGCGGCTTCAACAAGCGGCTGGTTGAGTTCGAAGACGGGATCGTAGGCGTCGTCCAATGCCAGCATGGCGCGCAGGTGCTTTTCGAGTTGCTCGCGTCCTTCGCGATTGTTTTCACCTGGATATCGGTTCTGCTCCCAATCTTGCTTCATCCAGGAAACGATCAAAGCGTCATCGACCTTCGGTGTCTTGCCGCCAAGCATCAGATAGATTTTCAACGGTTCGTAGAGCGCGACGGGATCGGCCATCTTGGCCTGGATCGTCCGCTCGGCCTGGATCAGCAGGCGCGATCGGAACATTCGTTCCAGCCCCTGCCGATAGGCCGTTTTGGACGCCGAAAGAAGTCTCTCACGCTGACTGAGGCCGAACGTCTCTTCGATCGGTGTCGGCAGGTCACCGTTTTCGAACCCGGCCGGCAGATCGCGCAACTGGTCGAGCGGGCCGATGACGTTTTCAAGGTCGACATCGGTAACCGTGGCCGTCTTGAGCAATGGGGCCGCCGTCTCGCGATACTGGCCCATGGCAAGAGTTGTGGAGGCTATCAGCGATCGGTTGGCCGCAAAGCTCAGGGCGAGCGTACCCAGTGCGGCGGCAGCGATCAGCGTTATTGCGCCGAGGCCGCAAAGTCTGACGATCGCCGCACGCCTTGCAGCCGATTTGTCATACGAAACCCATCCGGATTCGGCAAAAATGACGTCCGTCAGCAGATCATGCAAAAAGAAGCTTTTGCCAGTTCCGGAAAAGTGCGGGCGGGAATTGCCGCCGAAATTGCGGCCGATCGCGCCCAGCACCTGATCGATAGGCGTTCCCTCCTGCGTGCCTGACGAAAAATACAGTCCACGCAGGTTGACATTCACCTGGCTTCGGGTCGGATCGAACAGGCTAGCGACAAAACTGGTAATTCGACTCCTCAGCGCGCCGAACTGTGCCGGAAAGCCGAAGATGGAGATGCGCGTGACCGGATCAGCCTCTTCCTGGAGGCGATCGGCCATCTCGTCCGCCAGGCGTTTTGCCAGCGCGTCGAATTCGGCAGGGGCCCCGGCGGCCATGTTCCTGTCGCGCTCCGCGGTCTGGAATGTCGCGCCCCATACCTTGCGCCTGCGTGGCTCGTCGAAACCGCCGAAGTAATCCATGAACCCGGAGACAAGATCGGCCTTGGTGAAAAGCAGATAGACTGGAAACTGGATTTTCAGCGTCTCGTGGATTTCCCTCAGCCGGCTGCGTATCTCGGTGACGTGGGCATCAAGCTGCTGATCGTCGAAGCTCATCAGATCGGCAAGGCTGATGGCCAGGATGACGCCGTTTATCGGTTGCCTGGCGCGGTATTTCTTGAGCAGTGACAGGAAGGAGAGCCAGCTCTTCTTGTCGCTCTCGGCATTAGAGTCCTGCGTCGTGTAGCGACCTGCGGTGTCGATCAGCACGGCCTGGTCGGTAAACCACCAGTCGCAGGAACGTGTTCCGCCAACGCCAGCCACCGGTTGGGCGTCTCCCGAACCGGCAAGCGGAAAATTCAGACCCGAATTGACCAGTGCCGTTGTCTTGCCGGCACCCGGCGGGCCTATGACGACATACCAGGGGATCTCGTAGAGGAAGTTGCGCTTGCCGCTCGACCGTTTGAGCGCCGCCACGGCCTCATTCATGCGGGCTTCGAGCACCCGCGCATCATCATCATTATGGTCGTCATTGTGCGCAATGACGGTTTCGAGTGCTTTTTGCGCCTTCCTCGCCTGCCAGAAACGCAGCCCGTAAAAAAGCGCCGGCGTCGCCACGATCACACCAATGATCGTCGCGCGCAGCCAGGCAGGTCCGAGCGGCCGGCTATCGGCGAACCGGATCAAGGGGCCGGCAAACCACACCGCCGCCGCGAAGCCGCCCAGCGCGGTCACGCTGAATATCCGCAGCAGCCAACGCGTCATGGGTGCTTCCAACGGGCCGTCACAATGTTTCCTCCCTGGGGATCATCACATCGACACGGCGGTTCTTGGCGCGGCCTTCCGGCGTCGCATTGTCGGCGACCGGTTCGTCCTCGCCCTTGCCATCGACCGTCAGTCGCGAGGGATCGCTGAATTTCGGTGCCATCAGCGCTGCGACGGCCTTCGCCCGGGCGACGGAAAGGTCGAAGTTGGATTTAAACGCGCTCGACTTTCGCGGTTTGACATTATCCGTGTGGCCGACGATCCGGATTGGTCCAGGCTCGTGCTCCAGAGCCGCGGCGATGTCGGTGGCAATGGGCTGGAATTCCGGCTTCGTCTCGGCCCTGCCGGATTGGAACAGCAGCAGATTGTTGATTTCCACCATGATGAAGTCGCCTTTCGTGCCGATGGCCAGCCCGCCGCCTTCGACGTCCTTGGCCAGCGCCGCACGAATACGGTCGATCTGCCCGGTGGCCGTGGGTGGGGTGACTTTCGCCGGCTCGGCCAACGGCGCCACGCTGGCGCGCTCGATGGCAATCGGCATCGATGGATTGAGTGCCAGCAATTCACCCGCGGCGGCGTCGCCTTCATTGGTGATGAAGACCCGCAATGCGAAAAACGCCGCAGTCAGCAGCGCCGTCGCTGACGCCGCAACGACCCAAAGCGGCAGGCGGGCCGAGGACCGCGCCATCGTCTCCGCCAGGCCCTGCCAGTGCGGTGAGATGTCTTCACCGGCGTGCGCCCTGAAGTAGCGAAGCGTTTCGTAGACGTCGCGTCGAACGCGTTCGAGATTGTTGTCTTCGCGCTTCACACCTCGATACTGGCCCTCGAAACCCAGTGACAGGCAGGCATGCATCAGTTCGAGCAGATCGTAATGCGTCTCGGGATTGGCCAGTATCTTGTTCAGTGCTTCGTAGAAGCCTGTGCCGGTGCGCTCGGTATGAAAGAACTGCCACAGCATGCTGTGTTGCGCCCAGTCGTCACTCCTGGGCCAGGGCAGGTTGCCGATGAGATCGTCGACGGTTTCGCAGAGGGCGAATTTCGCAATCCGTGTATCCTCTTCGGCAACGTCTGACTTCTCCACTGTCCGGTCGAATTTCTCAATCGCCTCGGTGACATGTTGCGCCAGTGGCTCCGCCTGCCTTTCGACGGGCATGAGCCTGAGCTGCCCGAGCAGCATCAGCAAAGGTGCCGCCGCGGCGAGAATAGGGTTTGCCGCGGAGTATTTGACGATGTCGGCGGCGCCGAGCAGCATCGCCTGCTCGATGGCTGGCTTTGGCGCGGCGGCGGAAGAGCTGGTGCCTGCCGCGGTAGCCAAGGCTGGACCTTGATAGATGACGGTTCCGGATGCCCAGCCCGGCGGCCGCACGACACCAGGATCGAACACGGTTGAATACTTGGCCCTAGAGGGTTGGTCTCCGTCGGCGTCGGGTTGCTCAGGAGCTGGCGGCAATTTTTGCGTGCGCCGCGGATTTGCGCGAATGACGGTCTTGCCCGCCGGGCCGAGGGGGTCGTCCTTCGAGCTCATCGCGGGTCGTCCGTGCTGGCGGGGTACCCACGATTGGGCGAGACAGGCGCAAGATGGTTTCTGGTCAGGTAAAGGAAAGGCAGCCCCGGCCGGCCGTGGCAGTGTCCGGAGGAGGATTGGCTAGAAAACGCTATTCCGCCGTAGCATGACATTTGCCGCAGACCCCCAGGTCAATGAGTCTTACCCGCTTGGCGAACTGTCGTATGCGATCGTAATCTCAGAAATTGTCGATTGGAACCGAATGCCGGGCGTCGGAGAGACTTTTCTTCGCCGACTGCCGTGCCGTGCGTTTCCTGGGATCGCCTATTTTTGTTTGTCGGCTTTGGCGTAGGCCTCGCTGAAATACGCCAGGAAGATGTCCAGCATGCCGTTTTCATGTGCCTCTTCCATGGTCCGCCATGTCGCCACATAGGCGTCCCAGGCCTGGCTCTTCTTCGATGTAAACGACGTAGGCGGGAGTTTCCTGCCGATTGCCTCGGGGGACAGATCGTCAAGCAGCCGGGAGAGCGCAGCTTGCATGGCAGCATAGGTAGCGAATTCGTGCGTCTTGAGATCGCGGAATGCATCTTCGATACTGCGCCTGGCATCAAGATAGCCGGCCCTGCGTCGGGCAAACATGATTTCGAGGATGTCGTCGGTTCCTGGAACGAACTTCAGCGGATTGTTGTCGGCGGCGCTGATCATCGTTCGTTGTGTACTCTTGGCCAGCATTTTCGCGGCCGCCCGCGCCTTCAGCAGCAAACTAAGTTCCTCGACCACGGTCCGCAGGACCGCGCCGATTTCGGCTGCAACTTCATGCCGGTCGCGCAATTGAAGCAATTCCGGCGAAATGCCGGCTCCGATCGCAATCTCCCTCAATACCTCGTCTCTGGTTGAGGGCAGGGGTGGGGAGTGCACGGCTGGAACGCGCCGCCCGGACCGTTGCTGCGCGGAATCGAAGAAAGGCCCCTCGCCGAATTCCAGCGGCCGGCCTGTCGCGAGCGGCATGTCTCGCTGCGTCGGACCGTGGCTGGTGGCGCGCTCCTCCTCGATCGACACTAAGACGATATAGCGGCCGATCAGCATCCGGTCGCCATCGCCCAGCCGATGCGGGTTGGTCATGCGCTGGCTCGATCCATTGATGAAGGTGCCGTTGCGCGAGATATCGTGCAGCCAGAACGCGCCGGCCTCGTAGCGAACCTCGCAGTGCCGACCCGAGATGAACTTGTCGGGGTCCGGCAAGGTCCAGTCACAACCATCACGTCCGATTTCGAAGCCGCGATCGCGCGCCGCGTAGCTGGTCGAGGTGCCAGCGGGCAAGGCATCGACGTTGTTGATTTGCAGACTGACGTACATCCAGGATCGCCCTCGATCGATACTCCACCATTCTAGCAGCTTGCAGGTAAAACAGGACAGCGGCGTTTCAAGCCCATGAATCGATGGGTAAGATCTTGTCGCCGCCTCTCTTTGACCGCGCTCAGACAGATATGAGATTCTTGCAGTTGAGGAGGGGTTCTCCGTAACTCGGGTTGCGAAGCTCGAATCATAGGAG
>NZ_JAMYMV010000103.1:0-16735 GCF_040318715.1 Mesorhizobium sp. M1050
CGTATTCTGGCGTAAAGTGGCGTGGCCGCGCTTGCGTCTACCAAATTGATGTTAAAGAAAAAATGCTGAAAAATCAAGACCATAGACTGGCTGTTGCACCCATGATGGACTGGACGGACCGGCATTGCCGGTTCTTGCACCGTCAGTTGACGCACCGTGCGCTGCTCTACACCGAGATGGTGGTGGCCGACGCCGTCATCCATGGTGCGCGTGAGCGACTTCTCGGCTTCGATGAGACGGAACATCCGGTTGCGTTGCAGCTCGGCGGCTCCGATCCGCAAAAGCTTGCCGAGGCGGCGCGCATCGGCGAGGCCTTTGGTTATGACGAGATCAACCTCAATGTCGGCTGTCCGTCGGACCGTGTTCAGTCGGGTACGTTCGGCGCCTGCCTGATGAAGGTGCCTGACCTCGTCGCCGACTGCGTCGCTGCGATGAAAGCAGCGGTGACAGTTCCCGTCACCGTCAAATGCCGCATTGGCGTCGACGAGCAGGACCCGGAGCCGGCGCTCGACGCGCTGACGGATGGTGTTTTCGATGCTGGCGCCGACGCGCTGTGGGTGCATGCGCGCAAGGCGTGGCTCGAAGGTCTGAGCCCCAAGGAAAACCGCGACGTTCCGCCGCTCGACTATGACAGGGTCTATCGGCTTAAGGCCAAAAAACAGAACAAATTCATTGGCATCAATGGCGGAATTCAGTCGATTGAAGAGGCACAGGCGCATCTCCGTCATGTCGACGGCGCAATGCTTGGCCGCGCCGCCTACCACACGCCCGGCATTCTGGCCGGCGTGGACGCCGCCTTCTACGGCGCCAAGCCCGAGACGTTCGACTTCGCCGCGCTGATCGACGTCATGGCGGACTATGCGGCACGTCATATCGAGCAGGGCGGGCGGCTTGGCCATGTCACACGTCATATGGTCGGACTGTTCCACGGATTGCCCGGGGCGCGCCGCTACCGCCAGATCCTGTCCACCGAGGCGAACCGCCCCGGGGCCGGACCGGACGTGCTGAAGACGGCTTTTGTGGCTGTCGAGCTCAGTGGAGTGGAGGCCGAAGCGGCCTGAGTCTGGGAGCCGGAGCTCAATCCCTGAGGATCATGCGGTCGCCGCGTACATCGAAGCCCGACAGCGAGCCGATGAAATTCATGCCAAGCAGGCTCTGGCTCAGCATGCCGGGTGCGGCGATCATCACCGGCATGTCCTTGCGCGTGATGCCGCCGATCGCAATCTGATCGGTTCTCACGGCCGCGGCACGCGCCACGCCGTTGGCCGTCGAGACCGAAATGGTGTAGTTGAGCGCAGCTGGATTGAATCCGGCGGCTTGCGCGTCTTCCGACGTCAGCACGGTGCTGGTCGCGCCGGTATCGACAATGGCTCGAACCGGATTGCCGTTGACCAGGATACGCGCTTCGAAATGGCCGTTGTCCGCCTTGTCGAGCGTCACCGTGGCGTGACCGTCTTCGACGCCGAGCGCCAGCGGGCTGCCGGGGACCAGGCCTGCCGTCACGCGGCTGGCGACATCCTGCAGTTCATAGCGGTATTGATAGCCGGCGATCAGCGCGAGCACGATGGCCGCCCAGGCGCCGAGGTTGCGGGCCATGGCGCCCAACGGCCGGCCCGAGCGAAGCAGGCCGGCGCCGATCAGGACGCCGAAGGCGCCAAGCCAGATCAGCCGGCTGAAATCGTAGTTCTCGACGCCGAGCGTACTGCCGGCAGAATCGTTGAGCATGAGCAGGACTGCTCCCACCCCGATCGCTGCCATCAGGATCCAGAAAAGCCGGCTCATTAGCACCTCACGAAAGCGCGTCGCGTTCGCGCGCCATGCGGCTGCGGCGCGTTTCCCGGCGCGGTCGGCGCTCGATCGTTTCCAGCCGGGCCGGCAATTCGGCCATGACGCTGCGGCGCGTTTCCGGAGTCATCCCGATCCAGGCACCGATTTCCTCACGCGTGCGACCGCACCCGAAACAGAAGCCGGTTTTCATGTCGATCGAACAGACCAGGATGCACGGGGATTCTATGGCCGTCATAACTTTCTCTTGAGGTTTCCATCCGGAATCCTCGTTCCATCTCCACATGGTGCAACCGCAGAGCCAATGCAAGCCCTTGCGATGGCGCCCTTGGCGGCCAGCTTTGCGACAAATTCAGGACCATGATCCAGGAGGTTGTGCCGACGACGCAAGGCGGCTATGCCGCTCACCTACTCCAGGGAATGATCGCCAACGAGATGACCAGCGCGCTGCCTTTCGACGATTTTCGCAACCTGTTGGCCAATCTGCCGGCGGCCGACACGACAGCCGAGGCCCGCGTGCGCACGCTGTTCGCCAAGGCCGACAAACCAGGCAATTCGCTCGGCCGCATCGAGGATATCGCCGCGTGGCTGGCCGCCTGGAGCGGGCGGGTTCCGCCAGCCGTGACAAGACCGTTGATGGCGGTCTTTGCCGGCAATCACGGCGCCACACGCCACGGCATTTCGCCACGCCCGGTGGCGGCGACCGCCAACGCGGTCGAACTTTGCGCGGCCGGAGGTGCGGCGATCAACCAGATCTGCATTGCCAACGATCTCGGGCTGAAGGTCTTCGATCTTGCCCTGCACATTCCGACAGCAGATATCACCTGTGATGCCGCGCTTGACGAGCGCGGCTGCGCCGCCACCATGGCTTTCGGCATGGAAGCGATCGCCGGCGGCACCGATCTTTTGTGCCTCGGCGATCTCGGCGTCGGCAACTCCACGGTCGCTGCAGCTCTGTTTGCGGCGCTGTTCGGGGGCAGGGGGATCGACTGGGTCGGCCCGGGGTCGGGCGCCGATGCGACGATGCAGGCTCGCAAGGCAGACGTGGTCGATGCCGCGCTGGCCTTTCACGGTGGCCATCTCGGCGACCCGCTCGAGGTGCTGCGCCGGGTCGGCGGCCGTGAGTTCGCAGCGATTGCCGGCGCCATCCTTGCCGCGCGCATGCAGAAGATCCCAGTGCTGCTCGACGGACTTGCCGCGATGGCCGCCGCAGCGGTGCTACATACCGCCAACCCCGCCGCGCTCGGCCATTGCCTGCTTGCCAGCCTGTCGCCAGAGCCCGCACACGCCCGGGCTGCTCAACGCCTCGGCCTGCGCCCGTTGCTTGATCTTGGCATCAGTTATGGCGAAGGGGCAGGGGCCGCCCTTGCCGCGGGTCTGGTCAAGGCCGCCGCGCTGACCAGTTCGGGCATGGCGGCTGCGGTGCGCGGCTAAGAAACCGCCACACTGCATCTCAACAGCTTCGACTATCGCCGCCGAGCTGCTACCGCCGCAGTCGGCAGCGCCGGCAATTCTTCCATTACCCGGCTCAGCGGGAAGATGGCTATCGCCTCTGTCCCTTCGCGCAGCCTGGAATGAAGTTCGAACTCGCCACCATGCATGGCGAGCAGCCCTTGCACGATCGGAAGGCCAAGGCCGGTTCCCTGTTCGGCGCTCTTGATGGCGATCGAGCCCTGGCCGAACGCGGAAAGCACAATCGGAATCTCGTCTTCCGGTATGCCTGGCCCATTGTCCTTGATCGAAATGTACTGCCCGCCGCCCGCCGTCCAGCCGACGCGGACACGAATCTCGCCTCCGGTGCCGGTGAACTTGATGGCATTCGACAGAAGGTTGAGCGCGATCTGCCTCACCGCCCGCTCATCGGCGAACAAGCGTGGCAATTCATGCTCGAAATCCTGGACGATGCGTATATCCTTATTGCGCGCCCTCAGCTCCATCATGTGGCAGCAATCCTCGACGATACCGAGCAGCATCACGGGCTCTTCATTGAGCTGGTAGCGGCCAGCCTCGATGCGCGACAGGTCGAGGATCTCATTGATCAGGTCGAGTAGATGCTGGCCGGATTCGTGCACGTCGTGGGCGTAGTCGCGATAGGTGGGGTTGCTCATCGGTCCCAGCACCTCGTTCGACATCACCTCGGAAAAACCGAGAATGGCATTGAGCGGTGTGCGCAGTTCATGGCTCATCGAGGCGAGGAACCGTGATTTCGCCAGATTGGCATCTTCGGCCCGCCGCCGCGCCTCGTCCGACATCGATTTCGCCGTCTCCAGTTCGGCGATCAGCGCGTCCTTTTCGGAGCGGAACGACAACAACATCAGGGACGAGCGGTTGAGGTGACGGGCGACATAGGCGAAGAAGGGCAGCGACACGACCAGCAGCCCGGCCATGATTACCTCGATCGGGATCCATAGCTTGACGCCGCCATAAGCGTAGAGTGCCACCGGGACGGCAAACGTCGCCAACAGCGCTCCGCCCAGGGACGAGGTCATCACCGCGGTCGCCGCCATGGCGAACAACAGCACCACGGCCTTGACGACGTGGAACGGGTCGACCGCGCAGACGCTGCAGCCAAGCCGGACGAACCATGCCCAGCCGAGACCGCACAGGAAATGGCCGATCAGGAATTCCCGTCGTGTTTGCAAAGGGTTGAGCTCGGAAGCTTCAGTGCGCTCGATGCGCCGCGCCATGAAGGCGACGATGGTGTAGCAGGTCAGCATGAACAGGGCCCAGAGGCCGATCTCGTTGCCGACGCCGGCCAGCCGGCTACCCGCCGCGATCACCAGAACGAGAAGCGGGACTGCGATTGCGCCGCTGGTCATCGCCCGGGCGTGGAGTTTCAGAAGTTCGCGATCGAAATCGGGATTGCCTGCCTGCTGCGAAAGACGGTCACGCGTCTTGCGCACCGCGCGTGCCACATCGCTGTTGCGATGAGGTTTCCTGCGGTCCACAATGAACTTGTCCGCTGTGTTCGAGCGTTGCAAGGGCATCAAAACTTCAATTATGCGAGCAGCGGTTTCAAAGTGTTAAGCTACGTTCGAATGATTAACCAACCGTTTGCCATATGAGCCGTTCATGGTCGCCAAGGCGGCGCCGACCATACTTTGCGCGACCCCGAAGCCTGTGGCGCCGGCTGGTCGATTACGGGCTTACCGCCATCATTCTCGGGCTGTTGATCCTGCTGGCGGCCCGCCTCGACCGCGTGGAGACCCGCAGGACGGAAGGTGCGGTTATCGTCAATGACGGCGATTCGATCACGCTCGGTGCCGAGCGCATCCGTATGCGCGGCATCGATGCTCCGGAATATACGCAGACCTGCCGCAGGAACGGCTCCGACTATCCCTGCGGCACGCTTGCGCGCCAGTCGCTGGTGCGCCTGATCGGCGGCCAGCCCGTCTCCTGTACCGGCTGGCAGCGTGACCGCTATGGCCGGCTTCTCGGCAACTGCAACGCCGGCGGCAAGGACCTCAACCGGGCGCAGGTCGAGGCGGGTTGGGCGGTTGCCTATGGCGACTTCGAGAGCGAGGAAGCCACGGCCCGTGCGGGAAAGGCCGGCATCTGGGCCGGAACGTTCGAACAGCCGCAGGACTGGCGCGATAGCCATCACGGCCAAGTCGTCGAGAGAAAGCATGGCGCACTGGCATCGATTGGCGACGCCGCGCGCGAGATTTTTCGCTTCTGGTGATCCGCATCGTGTAATTGGACCGCGAACGAATGGGAGGATGGAGATGAAGCTCTTCGACGGTGGCCGGGCGCCCAATCCACGACGGGTCCGCGTTTTCCTCGCCGAAAAAGGCATCACGGTTCCGCAGGTAGCCGTCGACATGGGTGCTCTCGAGCACAGGCAACAGGCGATCAGCTCTCGCAATCCTTTGCAACGCCTGCCGGTGCTGGAGCTCGACGACGGCACCATCATCACCGAATCCGTCGCCATCTGCCGCTATTTCGAGGAACTGCATCCCGAACCAGCCCTGTTCGGCCGTGGCGCACTCGGCAAGGCGCAGGTCGAGATGTGGCAGCGACGGATGGAGTTCAACTTGCTCAGCTGCGTCACGCAGGCGTTTCGCCACATCCATCCGGCCATGAAGGAATGGGAAATCCCGCAGATCCCCGAATGGGGCGAGGCCAACAAGCCGAAGGCCGTGCAGTTCCTCAAGCTGTTGGATGTTGAGCTGGGCAATCGAGAATTCATCGCCGGTGACAGCTATTCGATCGCCGATATCACCGGCCTGATCGCCGTCGATTTCATGAAGCCGGCACGCATCAAGATGCCGGATGAATGCACAAATGTGCTGCGTTGGCACCAAGCCGTCTCCAGTCGTCCGAGCGCATCAGCCTGAAAATGACTGTCGAACTCGACAGGCTCACTGCCAAGATTCGCGCTTGCCGCATCTGCGTGGAGAATCCTGTCGGCAAGCCGTTGCCGCACGAACCGCGTCCGGTGCTGCGACCCTCGTCCAGCGCCCGCATCCTTATCGCCAGCCAGGCGCCGGGGACCAAGGTGCACCTGTCGGGCATGCCGTTCACCGATGCTTCCGGCGACCGCCTGCGCAGCTGGCTGGGCGTGACGAGCGACGAATTCTACGACATCGAAAAATTCGCGATCGTGCCGATGGGCTTTTGCTTTCCCGGCCAGGACGCCAAGGGTGGAGACCTGCCGCCGAGGCGCGAATGCGCACCGGCCTGGCGCGCGCCCTTGATGGCTCTGATGCCACGGATCGACCTGGTGCTGACGATCGGCATCTATGCACAGTCCTGGCACATGGGTGCCGAGCGCCGGCCCTCATTGACGCAAACAGTGATGGACTGGCGCGCGCGCTGGGAGAATTCCGTCGGGCCGAAAGTGCTGCCGCTGCCCCATCCGTCGTGGCGAAACACCGGCTGGCTCAAGAGGAATCCCTGGTTTGAAATGGATTTGCTGCCTTTCCTGCGGTCGGAAATCCGCTATCGCCTTTGTTGACCTTTCGGCAAGAAATCACCCGATTTTTGCCCGATTGGCAGAATTTCTTTCTTGTGAAAGGTCGAAATAAGGGGGAGTATAGCCAAACTATTCCCAAAGCGCGTCGCGCCCGAGGGCACGCGACGCGCTTTGATTTTATTGTTTTACGCATGTCGTTGTCCCAAACCGCTTCACACTTTGGGCGACATGCACCCAGGGAGCACGCAATGGATCGCCTCGATAGAAAAATTCTCCGCCTGTTGCAGGAGGACGCGACACTCGCGGTCGCCGATGTCGCCAAGAAAGTCGGGCTGTCGACGACGCCTTGCTGGCGGCGCATCCAGAAGCTCGAGGAAGAGGGCGTTATCAAGCGGCGCGTCGCCATTCTCGACCATGAAAAGATCAATGTGCGCGTCACCGTCTTCGTGTCGATCCGCACCAATTCGCATAGCCATGAGTGGCTGAGGCGCTTCTCGGAAGTCATCCAGGAGTTTCCCGAAGTGGTCGAGTTCTACCGGATGAGCGGCGACGTCGACTATCTCTTGCGCGTCGTGGTTCCGGACATCGCCGCCTATGACGCGTTCTACAAACGGCTGATCGCCAAGATCGAGATTCGCGACGTGTCGTCGTCCTTCGCCATGGAGCAGATCAAGTACACCACGGAAATCCCGCTTGACTACATGGTGCTGGACAAGGAGTCGGGCGCCAACGCTGCCTGAGCTGACCCCTTGCGCAAGGTTTTTCCGCTTAATCTTTCTTTTTGTTGAGGAAACTCCAGGGAGAATTTACTGGCAGCGTGACTGTGTCCGGCACGCTGTCGGCAGCGACGACCTCTGCCTTGCGGACGCTGTAGCCCGACTGGATGACGCTGACGCCGTCGAGAATGAACAGCTGGCTCTTCTCCATCTCCGGCTTCAGCGCACCGGTGACAGCGACCGGCTGATAAGCTTCCGACATCTTGTAGGGGTGAGCAGGTGTGACCAGTACGATCTGGTTGGGCGGTGGCGTCGGCATGTGGCTGCATGCGCCAGTCCACGGCACCAGCAGGAACTGATAGACAAGGTCGCCGTCGCGATCGACGGGCAATGCATAGCCGGCCAACTGAATGCTTTTGTCCTGCAGATCGAGGGATAGCGTCTCGCCGTGGTCCGGCAATTTTGCCGCGATCATCGGCAACCCGACGTTTTCAGCGGCCGCTTGCGCAGCAGGGCGCAGATCCTTCCAGAATATGTGCGCGGTCTCCGCCGAGGCATCGCCGATGGAAACAGCAAATGCCGCAGCCAGGACCGCAACTGATTTGAGGCAATTGTTCATGGACTCCATTCTTCGCCAAGCTGCTGCCCGCATCGAGTCAAACCGTCGTGATTCGAGCGCATTTTTGCAGATCCCGGATCGCGCTGCGCCATCAATCCACATTCTCGCTCGCAATTCGATCGCCGTTGTGGGGTAGCGCTATCGGGGCCTTGCCAGCGACCTCGCGGGAAACGGGACACGAATAAATTGCTTGGGAAAGAGCCGAAAATGGCTTGCCCGGTCGCGACTGCGGAGCAGAAAATAGATCGGCCATAGGATGCGAACCGTGCGCGTCCGTGTCCACCGACCTCGCCAGAACATGGAGAAGTACCATGCCAGCCAGCGATGATCTCAAGGGGCTGATGAAATTCCTTACCCGTGAGCAATGGCGCGAATGTTTCGAAGAGGTGCTCGACGACCATTTCGGCCCAGTTCTCGAAGCCTACGACATGGATTTCGAAGACCTCACCGAAATCCTCGGCGAGGTTTGGGCAATGACCGTTTGGGGCTGCGCCTTCGAGGACTTTCTGAGCCTGGACTTCGAGGGTGAACCCGGCAACATCGTCGATGACTATGTCAAGCGTCGAGGCTGGAAGGAAAATGCGCAATCCAAGGCTTATATGATGGCGTTACGGACGTCCGTCATGAGCCTGTATGAAGTAAGCAACGTCGTGCCTGGACAATCTCTTGTGGCGCGTGACCTTATCCGCGGAGGTGAACCTATCAACGTTAGCGAGGGCACCGCCACGAAGATGTTGAAACAGTGGGATAAGATCGCTGCACGGGTCGTGCCTGTCATGGGCAAAAACGTCCTTGCGGGCGGTGTCTTGCCGTTCACGCCGCAGGCTACGGAAGCATTGTTCGACGGACTGCGCGGCGCGTTCGGGAAAAGAAATGCAAAGAAGCTGCCCGCGTTGAGGAATGAAGAGCTGCAGGCGGCGGCATCCATGTTCACACTGTCATGGTTGTTTGACACCCTCAATAGGATGATGGAGAGGCCGACGCTACGAAATAGCGATGGCGATGACATCGTATTCCATGATGTCCGCTTTCCCTTGGCATCGGGCGTGGCGCCGGAAGAGATTGCTTCTCGATTGAACACCATTCGGGGGATGTCACAAGAAAACGCGAACTTCTGGAACTGGCTGGAAGAGACACCACAAGGCAGAGACAAGCCAAAAGCGGCGAAGGCACCTACAATCGACATCACGGCGGATAGCGGTTCGTGTGTGCTGGGCAATGCCGAACTGAAGGGGCGCTTCCTCCATCTGTCCACCAACTCCGCAGAGCGAGCTGCAAGAGGGACGGCCTTGGTTCGCCAAGCCCTCGGCGATCTAGCGCGGACCCCCCTCACTGAAATCCGCACTGTCGAGCAGATGTTGGCCGAACGATCTGGCAAGCATGTCGAAACGCCGTCATCGAGTGCGCCACCAGAAATCGCCGAACAGGGCGTTCACGAGTTCTTGGATCGGCATTATCTGGAAACTCTTGATCAGCCCGTCGCAATGTTGGGGAACAAAACACCGCGTCAGGCCGCCAAAACCCCGGCCGGCCGCCGAAAGGTCGCCGATTGGCTGAAGTATCTCGAAAACCAGACAGCCAAACAACCAGACCCTGTCAATCCGATGGCTACCTATAGTTTTGAATGGATTTGGAAAGAGCTCGGCCTTCGGGACCTGCGTCAATAGTGCGCTGCCATATGCTCATCCATCGATGCACCATCGGCGCGAACTGATCGCGTCACGCGTCAGCCTTTCTTGGCGATCCGCTCGAACGTCTTGGCATTGGAAAGTTCGTTGACAGCGTCCTTGCCGATCCAGCGCGCGGTCCTATCGGTCGACTGCGCCAGTCGTTCGGCGACGGCAAGCGCGGCGCCGTGCATAGCCATCGATCGTTTGCCGATCGATCGAAGCGCCCAGTTCACGGCTTTCTTCACGAAATTGCGGCTGTCGGTGGCATGCGCTTCGATGATCGGCAGGAAGGCGAGGAAGCTTGTCTCTGGTTCTTTCTTCCGGTGAACGGCAGACCATGCCATCATCGCAAAGGCCGTGCGCCGAACGAATTCCCGTTCGTCGGCCGCGAACTCGCCGATCAGTTCCTTCCAGGCGTCCGTATCGACAAAGAGATCCGAGACGCCATCGACGATGTCCCATGAGTCGAAACTGGCCGCCCATCTTCTTGCATCTCCAGCAGAAAACCGTTTCGGATCAGCCGTGACGGAAGCGATGAACTGCGCCTCCACGATACCCGTCTCCCACAGCTCGAAGGCGCGCTCGTGGTTGCGTTTGATCTTCCTGGCGATCTGCCGCTGTACGCCATGCGTTATGCCAAGGGCGCGGTCGATCCTGATGCCGTAGCGCAACATGCCGAGGCGGTTCTCCTGCGAGCCAATGGCGCGCAGATGGTCGACAATTTCCGCGGCACTGGATTGAGGCGAGAGTTCCGCCATCGCAGAAACCTATTTTTCCAGCCGCGCCAGCAGCGAGGACGTGTCCCAGCGCTTGCCGCCCATTGCCTGCACATCCTTGTAGAACTGATCGACAAGCGCGGTCACCGGCAATTTGGCACCGTTGCGGTCGGCTTCCGCCAGGCAGATGCCAAGGTCCTTACGCATCCAATCGACGGCGAAGCCGAAATCATACTTGCCGGCATTCATCGTCTTATGCCGGTTCTCCATCTGCCAGGAACCAGCCGCACCCTTGGAGATGACCTCGATCACCTTCTCGATATCGAGCCCGGCCTTCTTACCGAAATGGATGCCTTCGGCCAGCCCCTGCACGAGACCGGCGATGGCGATCTGGTTGATCATCTTGGTGAGCTGGCCAGCACCGGCCGACCCCATCAAGCCAACCATGCGGGCAAAGGCATCTATGACGGGCCTGGCTCTGTCGAAAGCGTCCTGCTCGCCACCGACCATGACGGTCAGGAGGCCATTCTCGGCGCCGGCCTGGCCACCGGAGACCGGCGCGTCGAGGAACGAAAAGCCGCGTGCTTGCGCCGCCGCCGCCAGTTCGCGTGCGACCTCGGCCGAGGCCGTGGTGTTGTCGATGAAGACCGAACCCTTCTTCATCGTCTGGAAGGCTCCGTCCGCGCCCGTCGTCACCGAACGCAAATCGTCGTCATTGCCGACGCAGGAAAAGACAAAATCCTTGCCCTCGGCGGCCTGCGCCGGCGTCGCCGCAAGGCTGCCGCCGTGCTGGCCTACCCAATGCTCGGCCTTGGCCTTGGTGCGGTTGTAGACGGTGACGTCGTGCCCACCCTTGTTCCTCAAGTGCCCGGCCATTGGATAGCCCATCACGCCAAGACCGAGAAATGCAACGGATGCCATGAGCTTACCCTTCAGAATGGAAACGGAATTTGCTGCGAAAGCTCTAGGCCCTGCGCCCAATTCGTCAAGACGCGTGTGACCAGATCGACTGGTGCAGCCAATTTGAAAATGGTCAGCGTTTCAGGTGAACGGTGATCCGGCGCTCGATCCATTCAACGCCATGGCGCAAGATCTCGACCATCACCAGATAGACGAGAGCGACCCAGATATAGGCCTGAATGTCGAACGAGTTGGCGAAGGCGAGCTTTGCATTGCCCATCAGATCATAGACCGTGATGATGGCGACGATGGCGGACGCCTTGACCATCAGGATCAGTTCATTGCCATAGGGCCGCAAGGCGACGATCAAGGCTTGGGGCAGGATGATCTTGCGCAATGTCTGCAGTTTGTGCAGGCCGAGCGATGCTGCCCCTTCCCATTGCCCACGAGGCACGCTCTCGATGGCGCCGCGTAGAATCTCGGCCTGGTAGGCGGCGGTGTTGAGCGAAAAGGCAAAGACGCCGCAATTGAACGCGTCCTTGAAAAAATCCCAGAGGCCAACCGACTGCAGTTCGACCCTGAACGAGCCTAATCCATAATAGACTAGATAGGTCTGAACCAGCAGCGGCGTGCCACGGAAGAAATAGACATAGCAATAGGCGAGGCCGGACAGAATCCGGTTGCTGGACATGCGCCCATAGGCGACAGGCACCGAAAGCATTGCGCCGAGCACCATCGATATGGAAACCAGCGCGAGCGTTACCCCAAGCCCTCGCAAATAGGCGGGCGCATATTTGGCGAAGAAATCGGCATTCCAGGCAATGACCAGATAGCTGACGATGCCAGCGCCGAATAGGATCCACAGGCAGACCAGCGCATAACCGGCGATACGCCTGCGCGGCCAACCCCGCGCCTGGGGCGGCGGCCGTTCGACCATGGCGGCTGTAGCGCTCATCGCTGCGCCTCCCGCCGGCCAAGCGAACGCAAAATTGCACCGGTGGCAAAGGACGACACGACGGCGAGGCCGAGAAACACCAGCGAGGCCACGCCGAAGAACAGGAAAGCGTGCTTGGTGACGCGGGCGGCAATGCTGGCATTGCGCAGCGTCTCGGCCAAGCCGACGACCGATACCAGGGACGTGTCCTTGAGTAGGCTTAGCCAGCAGTTCTCCAGTCCGGGAAACGCGATGCGCAGCAGTTGCGGCACGATCACCTTGCGCATGGTCAGCCAGTTGGAAAGCCCGATGGCGTAGCCGCCCTCATATTGGCCCTTCGGTATGGCGCGGAAGGCCGAGAGGAAAACCTCGCTGGCATAGGACGAGAAGATCAGCGCGAGCACGATCATGCCGGCGACGAAGCTGTTGACGTCGATGGTGGCGTCCGGCCGGAAATACCTGACGAGATGCTGCAGCAGGATCGGCATGCCGAAGAAGAACAGGAAAAGCGTCACCAGTTCCGGCAGGCCGCGAAAGACCGTGGTGTAGATGTTGGCGGCAAGGCGCAGCGATGGTTCTTCGGACTGCTTGGCAAGAGCAATGAAAAAGCCGATCGTCAATCCGATTGGCAACGTGGCAAGGGCAAGCGCAACGGTGATCAGTGCGCCATAGGCGATATCGTCAAGCCAGCCATCGGGTCCCCAACTGAGAAGTGTCCATATGCTCTGGGCTGGCATCGACAGATCTTATCTCCACGGCGTTCCCGAACGAATAGAAAGACGGCGGAGAAGTTCCCCGCCGTCTTCACCCTAGTTTATCAGGACTCGGCGCCGTAGACGTCGAACTTGAAGTACTTGTCGTTGATTTCCTTGTATTTTCCATTGGCGCGGATGGCGTCGATGGCCGTGTTGAGCTTGTTGACCAGGTCGGTCTCGCCTTTGCGCACGGCAATGCCGGCGCCTGGCCCGAAGATCTCGACTGGTTGCGGCGACGGCTGGCCGAGGATCTTGCAGCATGCGCCATCGGGCGAATCCAGCCACTGCTGCAGCACGACGATATCGTCCTCGATTGCGTCGAGACGACCATTGGCAAGATCTGCCTGCTCTTCGGGGCTGCTCGGATAGCCCTTGACGGTGCTGTCGGTGTAGGTCTTCGAGGCATAGTTGAAATGCGTGGTGGTGGTGGCCACGCCGATGGTCTTGCCGGCGAGATCTTCCTTGGTCACGCCTTTCAGCGTGCTGTCCTTCGGCACGGCGAGCGCCGACGGCGTGTTGTAGTATTTGTGCGAGAAGTCGACCTTCTCCATCCGCTCTGGAGTGATCGACATCGAGGCGACGATAGCGTCGAACTTGCCGGCCTGAAGAGCGGGAATGATGCCGTCCCAATCCTGGGCGACGAAGGTGCACTTGACCTTCATTTCGTCACAAAGCGCCTTGGCGATGTCGATGTCGAAGCCGACGAGCTGGCCATCGGCGGTGAGGTTGTTGAATGGCGGGTAGGCGCCTTCGGTGCCGATCCTCAGGGTCTTTTCCTGGGCCTGGGCTACGCCGAGCGTCAACAGCGCGGCCGAAGCGGCGAGCGCGATACGCAGTGCAATACGCATGATAATCCTCTCTTTATGGTCCCGGCCGTCGTTCCAAACGGCTCTGTGGGGCGGTGCTTTTGGCCGCCCGCTGGCGCGATACTCCCACTCTTTCCGAGAAAAAAGCAACTGCAAAACCGCAAAAACGGGGAAGGCTATTCTGCCGCTGCGTCAGCGCTCAAGCAACGAGCCCAGTCGTGCGCTCGATGAAGTCGGCTATCGACTTTGCATCGTCGAGATCGAACACCGGCAGGGGACCGCCTTCAGCCGCAAAATCGGCGGCGACGGCGACGATGTTGGGGTCACTTGCCGAAAGCGGCGTGTGGTCTTTCGCGTCCAGCCGGCGGGCTTCGATCTTGCGGTGGGCCTCGCGCTTGTAGCCCTCGACCAGCACCAGGTCGCAAGGCGCGAGCCGTGATAGAATCACCTCCAGCGTCGGCTCATCCTCATCGCGCAGTTCGTGCATCAGCGCCCAGCGGGTTCCCGACACGATCGCGACTTCCGTGGCGCCGGCCTGCCTATGGCGGTAGCTGTCGGCACCCGGCTTGTCGATGTCGAAATCGTGGTGAGCGTGTTTCACCGTCGACACTTTCCAGCCGCGCCGAACGAGTTCGGCGACCAGCTTTTCGGTCAATGTCGTCTTGCCGGAGTTTTTCCAACCGGTGATGCCGAAGACGCGTCTGTTCACGATTTCATGCTGCAACAGACCTTCGGCAGCGACAAGATCATCAGGCTGGTTGATGTTGAAGAAAGGGTCGACCGGGTGGCCCGCCGATTGAAGAAGCGGGAATTCCACCTCGACGAAGCCGTGCCGGTCAATGAAAGCCGAAACCCGCCTGATATCTTCATCGACCAGAAAGTGCCGCAGGGCGTCGCGACAGTCCGTCGGCCAGAGCGCGAAGGTCGGGTGCCGCTTGCCACCAGAGCAAGCGACGGCAATCGAAGCTGGACTTTGATCGGTGGCGGCCGCCAGTCGCTCGACAAGATCCAGCGGCAGGAAGGGCGTGTCGCCGGCAGCGGTGACGATCGCCTTGCAAGCCGTGTTGGCCGCGGTCCATTCGAGGCCGGTCAGGATTCCAGCAAGCGGCCCGGCAAAGCCGGTCACCGTGTCGGCAAGCACCGGCAGTCCAAAGCGCGAGAACCGTGCCGGATCGCCGTTGGCGCTAAGCGCGAGAGGACCGATCTGCGGGCCAAAGCGCGAGATGACCTGGTCGAGTACGCAACCGCTGCCAAGTGGCAACAGGCTCTTGTCGCCACCGCCCATCCGTCTCGACTGGCCGCCGGCCAGAATGATCCCCGCAACATCTCGCTTCATGCCATCGAGCCTGTACGCCTGCCGCCGAAAATCACAAGAACCTTCAAATGGCTTGGCTAGATTCCGTCGGGAACCATGGCCGGTCCGGTGCTTTCGGCGACGATCTTTCGCCTGCCGACCACTCGTTCGCGGTAAAGCGCATAGAGGCCGGAGCCGATGATGATGGTGGCGCCGACGATCATCGGCAGATCTGGAATATCGGCGAAGATGAACAGCCCAAGCAGGATCGACCAGATCAGGGCCGTATAGCGGAACGGCGCGATGAAGGAGATGTCGCCCGAGCGCATCGCCATGATGATGAACTGGTAACCGATAAGCACCAGCACGGCAGCCAGGGCCAACAGGGCGGTGCTGTTGCCCGTCATCGGTGTCCAGCCCCCCATCGGCAACAACAGCGCCGCGCCGACCATGGTCATGGCAAGCGCGGTCGCGGTCGACACCAGCAGGGTGGGAATAGCCTTGGGAATCCGCTTGGTGCTGAGATCGCGCACCGCACAACAAGCGACGCTGGCCAGCGCCGACAGCGAGTAGATGCTGAAGCCTGAGAAGCCTGGCCGCACGATGATCAGCACGCCACCAAATCCGACGGCGATGGCCAGCCATCGCCGCCAGCCGACAGCCTCGCCGAAGACGAGTGCCGCGCCCATCGTCACCGCCAGCGGCAGCGCCTGCAGCACTGCCGAAACATTGGCGATCGGCAAATGGGCGAGGGCGACGAGAAAACTCACCGTTGCGCCGGCTTCGCTGATCACGCGCATGGCCACCAGCGGCTGCAGCATCGACCCGGGGCGGGCAAGCGCGCCGCGCTGCCAGGCGAGCAAGCCGACGAAGAGCGAAGCGAACGCACCGCGGATCAACATGACTTGCGCCATGTTCATCGATTGCGACGAGTATTTGGTGATGGCGTCGTTGAGGGTGAAGCCGGCCATCGCCACCACCATGAACAACGCGCCGCGAAGATTTGGAGACAGGGGCAAGACGACTACCGGTTCTGTTTTGCAGCAAGCCTGTAACAGCCGGGCATGAAACAGCAATAACAAAGGGCTGGGCCACAGCCTCGTTTGTGGCCCTGGAGATCGCCTGCAATGGCGGCAGAACTTACTTCTTCGGCGTCAGCACCTCGGTGCCATTGCCTTCCTTGCCGGCGATCGTCCACAGGCCGTGCAGGGAGCCGTCGTCCATCACCTTGTAGACGACAAGGCCGATATCCTTGTCCATGACATAGCCGGCGGAGAAGGCGTCATCGTTGCGCATGCAGATGCCGTCGGAAGACGAGCCGCCCGTCTCCCAGTGGATCGTGCAGGTCGTTCCGCTGGTCAGCGCGATGGTTGCCTCGCCGCCATAGGCCGAGCCGTCGAAGTTGGTGCCGGCGACCGTATAGGTGCCGCCGATCGACTGGGCGGCCGCTGGCACGGAAGCGAGGCCAAGCAATGCAAGAGAGAGAAGGAGTTTGCCCATGGTCTATTCCCCCTGTTGGATGAAACCGTCCCAAGCGGAAGGCTAGAGCGGAATGAATTGAGGCTGAATCGGCGTGGGATTCCCTTAGGCGTGCAAATCTGATTCAACCTTCATGCTGGGCAAGG
>NZ_JAMYMV010000104.1:0-16075 GCF_040318715.1 Mesorhizobium sp. M1050
GCCTTCGACCGTGCGGTCGAAGGCCGGCCGGCCGACGTGAAACTTCAGATCACCCTGCCAGATTAATGTGAGCCTGGCTGCTCTCAAGTCTTGACTCCTCGCGCGGTCGTCACGCTTTGGCGGCGGAGACGGGTGATGGCATCGGGCCTGCATGCTGCGCGGCCGCGTGACCACCTGGGGGTTTGTCGGTATTCGCCGACAAGCTTGCCTGATCCCCTTGGCTTGGAAAACAGTTCATATTTGCCCCTGATAGTCAACGTGCGGATCAACTCCCGCGGGCGCCGCTCAAAGCCGTCTTGACAAATCGACGGCCGTCCCACACGCTACCTTAACAAAAGGCACAACAAACTTACAAAAGTTCAAGTTGGCACGATCTGGCCGGTAGGGAGAAGGCCGATGCATCTCTGTCACCCAGCGGAGATTTGCGCGTGAGCACCGCGACTCTCACCCGAGAGAGGTCCGGGTGGGCCCTGCCCCGGTTCATGACGGCCGAGCATCCGTTTCCCTGGCTGGCACCGATCACGGTGATGCTTCTCGTTTTCGGCATCTATCCTCTCGCCTATTCGGTCTGGCTGTCCTTTCACAAACGCAATGTCGTATCGCGGCAGCTTGATTTTGCCGGATTCCACCAGTGGGCACGCGCATTTTCGGATACGCGCATGTGGGATGCGTTGGAAACCACACTAATCTATACATTCATCGCGCTTGCGGTTCAGCTTGCACTCGGCATCCTCATCGCCCTCCTGCTTGATACCGATCGCAAGGGGTACGGGATCCTGCGGGCGCTGATGACACTGCCGCTGGTCGTGCCGCCTGCGGTTACCGGAATGATGTTCCTGCTGATGCAGGACGGCTCTTTCGGTGTCCTGTCGTTCTATCTCTATGCCCTCAACCTGATCTCGCCGGCACAGCCGATCTTGACCCAGCCGGTAACCGCATTGCTGGCGATCCTGCTGGCGGACATATGGCAATGGACGCCGTTCATGGTGCTCATCATACTGGCGGGCCTGCGGGCGCTGCCGAAGGAGCCTTTCGAAGCCGCGGCGATCGATGGCGCCAGTGGGATCCAGACATTCTTGCGACTTACACTGCCGATGCTGCGCAAGGTGATTGCAGTCGCGGTGCTGATCCGCGGCGTCGATCTTTTTCGAATCTACGACTACGTCTACATCATCAGTGCCGGCGGGCCGGGCACGGCTACCGAGACGCTCTCGTTCTACGCAGGCCGGATCTATTTCACGGGAGATTTTCCCTACGCCGCGACCTTGTCGCTGATCGTGCTCGTCGTCCTCATCGCAGTGTCGAACCTCTTCGTCAGGCTTTTCAAGGTAAGGTTCTGATGGAGCCCTCCCGCGCCCAGATGATCGCACGTGACCTGCTCGCCGTGTTGGTGGTTGCGATCTTCATGTTCCCGATCGCGTGGTGGGCGCTGTCCTCCATCAAACCCTATTCGGCGATCTTCGACCGCAGTGGACCGGTCTACATCGGCTTCAAACCGACGCCGGACAATTACCGCGTGACGCTGCTCGGCGTGTCGCGAGTCGATATCGGCATGGAACAGGGGGGCGAGGCGGCCGGAGTAATAAAGGGAGGCGCCAGTTCTTACGATTCCCGCCAGTCGCTGCTCGCCAGCGCGATCATAGCGGTCGGGTCGACGGCACTGACACTGGTCCTGGCGACGCTGGCTGCCTATTGCCTGTCGCGAATGCAGTTCAGCGGGCAGCAGTCGTTCCTGTTCTGGATCCTCTCGCAGCGCTTTATGCCGCCTATCGCGATCGTCATACCGATCGTTTTCATGTTCCGGGATCTCGGCCTGCGCGATACTTATACTGGGCTCATCCTCGTCCACAGCTTGATCAATCTGCCGCTGGCAGTTTTGCTTTTGAAGTCGTTCTTCGACGATGTTCCACGCGAGGTTGACGAGGCGGCACTGATTGACGGTGCGACGCGCTGGCAGACGTTCGGACGCGTAGTCCTTCCTATGGTGAAGGGCGGCGTCGCCGCGACCGCCGTACTATGTTTCATCTTTTCATGGACCGAGTTCCTGCTGTCGCTGTTCCTGACAACGTCGATCCGCACTGTCCCGGTGAAGATCTCGACGTTTGTGACTTCGACGGCCACCGAATGGGGCTACATCACAGCACTCGGCACGTCTGCGATCATACCGAGCTTCATCTTTATCCTGCTGGTTCAACGGCATCTGGTCCGCGGCCTGACCCTTGGATCTCTCAAGGAGTAAGGCCGGACGAGAAGAACGACGACAAACGCAACGGAGGAACGATCATGAGCTTCAGAGACCACGACAAGAAGACATTCGTCGCCGATACCTGCAACGACTTTACAGCGCGTCGAATAACCAAACGCGACTTCATGAGGAAGATGGCGCTGGCGGGCATTGGCTTTTCCGCCTTCGGATCGGCTATGCTGGGTGGCGGTCGCCCCAATCGAGGGATGCTGGGCTTCGGGGTCGAGGAGGCCCGGGCCCAGGACACGGACATGCTGAAGTGGCTGGCCGATGTCGGTAAGCCATATGCCGGCACGAAAATTCGCTACACCTCGGAAGCAACGCCGCCCACGATCGTCGCTAACCAACTTGTCGCGGGTGAATTCACGAAAGCAACCGGCATTGAGGTCGAGGTCGAGATCGTGCCGCTAGAGCAGGTTCTCGCCAAGGCCACGCAGGACGTGCAAGGCCAGCTGGGCACCTATGATGTCTACTATCTTGACCAGTCCTGGATGGCGACATTTGCACAGGATGTCATCGATCCGCGCGAGTATTACGACCAGAACAAAGCGCTGGCGATGCCCAATTTCGACTGGGACGATTTCTCCAAGCCGCTGGTCGACGGTATCGCCATGTACAATGGCAAACAGTGCGGAATTCCCTTCGATATTCCGATCTTCATCCTGATGTATCGCAAAGACCTTTTCGACAAGCATAATATCGCCTTGCCGACAGACCTCGACGCCTATCTCAAGGCCGTGCAGGCGCTGACTGAGGCGGAAAAGGGCAATGGCATCTTTGGCACCGCATGCCAGGCGAAGTCCGGCCATTATTCGCTCGAATGCGACTGGACCTTCGCACTTTGGGGTCATGGCGGTTCGATTTTCAACAAGGATAAGAAGTTCGTCGGCAACGATGAGCGCGGCATAGCCGGGCTGAAATTCTACCAGGAACTGGTCAAGAACTCGCCACCGTCGGCGACGACATGGACCTGGGATGGACAGGGGCAGGCCCTGACACAGGGGCAGGCCGCCATGGCAATCACCTGGGGCGAGGATTTCCCCGGTTTCGATGCCAACGATTCCAAGGTCAAAGGCCTGTTCGAGGCCTTGCCTGCGCCCAAGGAGGTTCCCGGCCGCCGCGCCATCGCGGATTGCGGCTTCAACGAAATCCCGGCCGTCGGTCATCAGGGCGGCTCGACGATTTCCCTGTCGCAATATTCCAAGAACAAGGAAGCGGCTTGGTTGTTTATGCAGTGGGTCTGCTCGAAGGACGTGATGGCGCGGGTCTCGACGCTTGGCGGCGGCGCCTCGCCGATGCGCAATTCCTCCTTCACGGATCCTCGGGTCAAGGCGAAGGCCGTGGTTGGACCAGGAACAACACGCCATTTCGAGGCGATCAAATACACAATCGACAATCAGATGGGATCTGAGCCGGACATGCCCATCTGGGCGGATCTGTCGAACAATGACATCCCGGTCGAACTCGGCAAGCTGCTGACTGGTCAGGACTATGGCGGGGACGCCAAGGCATGCCTCGATGCCATCGCCCACATTGTCGACGGTAAGGTCAAGGACGCGGGGCTTTAATGGCGTAATTGGGCTATTTCGGCGATGGCGGTTTCGACCGCCCTCGCCCTTGGCAAGGTGGCGGCAATGGCTCCGGATCTCGTCATCGGCATCGATTCCTCGACCTCGGCAACCAAGGCAATTGCCTGGGACCGCAATGGACGCAGCGTGGCGGAGGGTCGCGCGCCGATAGCAATGTCCAACCCGCGCTCGGGGTATTTCGAGCAGGACCCGGCCCAGTGGTGGGCTTCGGCGGTCGCAGCGCTGCGCACCGTAACTGCAACAGTTTCGCCAAGGCGCATTGCCGCCCTAGCCATTTCCAACCAGCGCGAGACCTTTGGCCTTTTCGACGAACAGGGCGAAGCGCTCCGGCCCGCGACACTCTGGCTGGACGAGCGGGCTCGCCAGAAAGCACGCCGCTTCGGCGAGGCATTCGGCGCGGCGCGCGTCCACGCGATATCCGGCAAGCCGCTGGACGTCATTCCTTGCCTTTATCGCATGATCTGGTTTCGAGAGGAGCAGCCCGAGATCTTTGCCCGGGTGGAGCGAATGGCCGAAGTCCATGGCTATCTCGTTTTTCGCCTGAGCGGCCGATGGGTAACATCGACTGCCTCAGCGGACCCGATGGGTGTGCTTGACATGCGCGCAATCGACTGGTCGAACGAGATACTGGAAGCGGCAGGCGTCGCCCGGCGGATGATGCTGGACTTGGCTCGGCCAGGGACGGTTGTGGGCCAGGTAACTCAGGAAGCCGCCACGCTGACAGGCTTGCGGGAGGGCACGCCGATCGTGGCTGGCGGCGGCGACGGTCAATGCGCCGGAACGGGCGCCGGTGTGTTGCAGCAGGGAAGCGCTTACATCAATCTTGGCACAGCGGTCGTCTCGGGAAGCTTCGGCACCGAGTACGTCTGTGATCCGGCCTTCCGTACCGAAAATGCCATCGCTGAGGATGGCTACATCTACGAGACGTGTCTGCGCGCCGGCACTTTCCTCGTCGACTGGATGGCGCGCGAAATGCTGGGCGTCGATCTGCATGGCTGCAACGGCGAGCTGGAGGCGCTTGAGGCCGAGGCCGCAGCCAGCCCGATCGGCGCTGGCGGCATAATGCTGTTGCCCTACTGGCAAGGCGTCATGGATCCCCATTGGAACAGCGGCGCTCGCGGTGTGATTGCCGGGCTTTCCGGCTCGAGCCGCCGCGGCGACATCTATCGCGCAGTGCTGGAAGGCATAGCGCTCCATCAGGCAGCTACAAGTCAGCGGGCCGCTGCCGCCGCCCACCAGGACATCGACTACTTTATAGCGATCGGCGGAGGAGCGAAGTCCGACCTGTGGATGCAGATTCTGGCGGATGCACTCGACCGTCGCGTAAAGCGTTCGACGACCGTGGAAGCCTCCTCGCTCGGCGCGGCAATGGCAGCGGCAAAGGGGGTGGGCTGGTTTTCCACCATCTCCGAAGCCTCCCTCGCAATGGCCAGCGAATCCGCCAAATGTTTCGAACCCAATGCAGTCCATGCCGGCCGGTATGCCGAACTTCTTGCGATTCACGCCGATCTTTGGCCGACGATTTCGGCCTGGAACCAGCGACTGGCGGCTTTCACGGAGGCTGATGGTGGCTGAGACGATCAACTGGAACGCCCTGATCGAGGATGTTGTCGCAGGACGCTGGAAGGATCCTGAGACAGGCGCGGCCGCTGACCTGCCCTTCCAGACGATCGAATTGCTGGAGACGACTGAAGGCCGCGAGGCGGATCTCATCGCGCCTCTGGCGCTGGGCAGCCGGATTGCTGTCGTGTCCGATGTCAACACTTTCGAAGTAATGGGGCGACGTGTCGCTAAGGCGCTGCGCAGTGTAGCCGATATTGACGCAATCGTGCTTCCCGACGGCCTCGACTGCGAAGAAACGACGATCGAGTTGGTCAGGGAGAAAACGCGTCACGCCGACGGCATCGTTGCCGTCGGGTCCGGAGTCCTCAACGACAGCTGCAAGCACGCAACCTTCCTCGACGGCCGGACCTATGCGGTCTTCGGAACCGCAGCGTCGATGAATGGCTACGGCGCCTCGACTGCGTCGGTGACGTTGGCTTCAGGGCTCAAGATCTCGCTGCCCTCGCACGCCCCGCGCGGCATCTTCCTGGACCTAGGCGTGTCGGCGGCAGCGCCAAGCTGGCTCAGTGCTGCTGGCCTTGGCGACAGCCTCTGCCGGTCCACCGCGCAGGTCGACTGGTGGGCTTCGCATCGGCTTTTCGGGACCTATTACTCCGACGTGCCTTATCGGCTGCAGGCCGGCGACGAGGAGCCGATGCTGGCCCACGCGTCTGGCCTGGCGTCGCATGATCTCACCGCCGTCGGGCATCTCCAGCGCGTGTTGACGCTTTGCTCGATGGGAGTCTGCTTCGCGGGCGTTTCGCACCCCGGCTCCATGGGGGAGCACCAAATCTCCCATTGGGTCGACATGTTCGCGCGAGAGCATCATCCCGGTACGACCCATGGTCAGCAGGTTGGCGTGGCATCGCTGGTCATGGCGCGGCTGCAAGCGATGCTGCTGGACATGGAAGAGCCCCCTCGGGCAAAGCCGACGCCCATCGATGAGGCGGCGATGCTGGTACGCTACGGTGCGCAACTTGGACCGCTTTGTATAGCCGAAATGAGGAAGACAGCACTCGACCACAAAGAGACAGAAGCTTTCAACCGGAAGCTTGAGGAAATCTGGCCGGCTCTGCGCCGGGAGCTTCGGCCGATGGCTATGCCGGTCGCCCGCATGGAAGCAGCGCTTAAGGCTGCTGGAGGCCCGGTCACCGGCGCCGAATTAGGCCTGCCACGAGAGCTTTGGCACGACGCCATTCGCTGTTCGCGAGAAATCCGAGGCCGCTGGTCCTTTGTCAATTTGGCGGCCGATGCAGATCTCCTGGAAGAATTTCTGCAGAGCGAACGGTGAGACCGCATTTGCATCGTCCCAGTGGCTCGCATGGCGAATGGAAACGAACGGCAAGGGAATTGAAGGGTAGCAATTTATGGCGTCTGTAACCATCAACAACATAAAGAAGGACTATGGCGCCGTAGAGGTGATCCATGGACTCGACCTTTCGATCGAAGATGGCCAGTTCGTCGTCCTGTTAGGCCCCTCCGGATGCGGCAAGTCCACCCTGTTGCGCATGATTGCCGGTCTTGAACCCATCACATCCGGTCGCATCGCCATAGGCGACCATGTCGTCAATACCCTTCATCCCAAGGATCGCAACATTGCGATGGTGTTCCAGAATTACGCGCTTTATGCGCACATGACGGTTTTCGACAATATGGCCTTTTCCATGCAGTTGAAGAAACGACCTAAGGAAGAGATCAAACAGAAGGTAGGATGGGCCGCGTCAGTTCTCAATCTGACTCCCTACCTGGAACGGTATCCTCGCCAGCTTTCCGGCGGTCAGCGGCAGCGTGTTGCCATGGGCCGCGCAATCGTGCGCGATCCAACCGTGTTCCTGTTCGACGAACCGCTGTCCAATCTCGATGCCAAACTGCGCGTGCAGATGCGGACCGAAATCAAGGAGCTCCACCAGCGGCTGAAGACCACGACAGTATACGTCACGCACGATCAGATCGAGGCGATGACCATGGCCGACGTCATCGTAATCATGCGAGACGGCTACATCGAACAGATCGGGCGCCCGCTCGACGTCTATGATCGCCCGGAAAATCTCTTTGTCGCCTCATTCATCGGCTCGCCTGCAATGAATATGTTTCATGGTGAGGTGGCCGATGAAGGGGACGCAGGGGTGGTGCGGATCGGTGACCTCGCCCTGCCGCTACCACCAAAGGCCGCGGTCCGCCCGGGCCAAAAGGTAGTCTATGGCGTCCGCCCCGAGCATCTTCGACCTGTGACGGATGGGAGCGGCATCCGGGCGACCGTCACTGTTGTCGAGCCGACTGGTCCTGAAATCCATATCTTCGCCAGCGTGGGCGACATCGTGGTCTGCTCGGTACTGCATAGCCGGATGGAGCTCTCTCCCGGGGCGACAATCCATCTGGAGCCCGCGCCAGACCGAATTCATCTGTTTGACCAAGGCAGCGGCGAACGGCTGGACAAGGGAAGAAACTGAATGGCGCGGATCGTCATCCTCGGTGCCGGCGTCATGGGCTCGGCCATGACGCTTCCGGCCGCTCACGCGGGTAACAGCATCAGCCTCGTCGGGACCCATCTTGATGAAGAGATCGTTGCATCGGTGGCCAGCACAGGGCACCATCCGCGTCTCAACGTCACTCTGCCAGCCGCCGTTGTCGCCTACCCCTGGACTGGATTCGTTGACGCGATGAGCGACCGACCCGATCTACTTGTGCTCGGTGTCTCGTCGGCTGGCGTTCCCTGGGCGATCGACCGTATCGCCGAGAGTGTCACGTCGCCCGTGCCGATTTTGATGGTTACAAAGGGGCTCGCCGCGCGAGACGATGGCATCGACATCCTGCCACACGTGGTTGCCCGCGAAATTCAACGGCGCACCGCTTTGTCGATGCCGGTGATGGCAGTGGGCGGACCGTGTATTGCCGGAGAACTGGCGGCCCAGCGCGATACCTCTGTGATCGTGGCAGGGCACGACGCCGACAGTATTGCCGCGGCATCTCGCCTCCTGCGAGCCCCCTTCTATCATGCGCGGGCGTCGTCCGATCTCGCCGGGGTTGAAATCTGCGCCGCTTTCAAGAATTTCTATACGCTCGCAGTTGGGGCTCCAGTCGGGCTTCTTGAGCGCGACAACAAGGCGCCGAACGGCGCACTCATGCACAATCTTGCCTCGTCACTTTTTTCGCAGTCCCTCCAAGAAATGGCGATCCTTGTCGAAGCCCTGGGCGGAAAAATCGCAACCGTGCGGGGATTGGCGGGTTCCGGCGATCTTTACGTGACCTGCCAGGCAGGCCGCAACGGTCGAATGGGACGCTTGCTCGGCTGCGGCTTGCGTTATTCCGTGGCAAAGCGCGACCATATGAGTTCGGACACGGTCGAGGGGGCGCAACTGGCGCTGGATCTTGGCCCGACATTGGAGAGAATGATGAGCCGGGGCAAACTTCCTCGCGATCGCCTGCCGCTGACGGCCGCCATAGTCGAAGCAATTTGCCATGACGCTCCGCTGGTATTGTCCTTCGACAGTTTTCATCGTGGATAGGCGAATACACAAAGCGCTTCACGTCGATGGCACGGTCCGCCGAGCCACTCGGCTATCGAAGCGCCCCGTGTAGAGAGGACTTTTGATGGAGAAACCACCAAGAAAGAAACGCGACGGCCGCCAGATCCTAGCGAATTCCGTCAGCGTCGATCGCGAGGAAGGGCTCCTTGTCCGGGCCGCCTGGCTTGCCTATGTGGGTGACCTCACACAGGCGCAAATCGCCAAGTCTCTCGGTCTAACCCGCCTTCGCGTCAATCGGATGCTGGCGCTTGCCCGCGAGCGGGGGATAGTCCAGATTCGGATTAATTCCAAGGTAGCCAGCTGCATAGATCTAGAGCACCGGCTGCGGGTCGTCTATGGCGTCTCTGATCCAATCGTGGTCCCAACGCCTCCCGATCCCGCTCTGATACCGCAGGTCATTGCAGCCGCGGCGGGCGAAGCCCTGTCGGCTAGAATCCGGGACGGAATATCCGTCGGCGTGGGTTGGGGGAGGACGCTCCAGCTCAGCCTCCGGTCTGTGACAGTGCGCCCGGTGAAAGGAATGTCGATCGTTTCTTTGCTCGGCGGCCTGACGCGGGGGTCGGCCATCAACATTTATGATATGGCTTCTCGGCTTGCGGCGCTGTTCGATGCCGAATGTTTCTACATCGCAGCCCCGGTGTTCACGGATACCGAGGCCACGCGCGATCTGCTCATGCGCCAGTCCATTCTGGAAGATGCCTTTACACATGCCCGTGCTGTCGAGGCCGCTTTTGTTTCAGTTGGCGCGGTTCACAAGGACGCCACGATTTTTCGCATCGGGCTGGTGGGCGAGGATGACCTCACGTCCCTCCAACAGGCAGGCGCCGTTGGCGATATCTGCGGCCACTGGATCGATGCGGACGGACAACTCGTCGATCACCCGCTCAACCGGCGCGTTATCGGCCTCGCACCTCAAAACTTGCGTGACATCGATACGGTGATCTTGCCTTCCGGTGGACTCGAAAAAGTTCCGGTGCTGCGCGCTGTATTGCGTCTTGGCGTCGTCGATGTCCTGATCACCGACGAAAAGACTGCTGAATCGATCCTTTCAGAAAAGTCCTAGAGAGGACTGACTGATTTTAGGGGCGCGGACTTGTCTTGGTCGTCCAGAATTCGACTATTCGTTTAGCAGCTTTGCGCAACCCGGGGAGAAACGACGGCCTCCTATGAAAGAGACCTATGAAAAGTCCTTCCTGACGAAGCGGGGGAGTCTTGCCTCTGTCACGGCGCAAGTCGTCGTCTTCGTGTCCGGGTCCCGTGACCTGAGCAGATCTCGACTGCAACAGAAGCCCGCCGGCTCGGGCCGGCGGTCCCTCAGGACGTACCATTCCGTCGACCTCGATACGCAAATTCGAATATGACCCAGATTCCAGGATCCCGTCGGTGTGGTTTATAGCAAGCGGCAGGCATTACGAGTTCTTGGACGTGCCGCCGGAGAGCTTCGCCGAATTCAAATCTGCCTTTGCCAAGGGTCGCTATTTTAACGACCACATCCGCAACCTCTTGCCTACCGGCTCGTGAGATAACGCTTGTCGGGTTTTCACGTGTCCGTCTCCAGCGCTCGTGCACTTCCCCTTCCATGGGATCCGGTGATTGCAACGTCACCAGCGCGCCATGGCCGCTTTCGCCTCGGCGAAGGGCCGTTCTCTCTCCAAAGCTTTTTGCAGAACCTTCAGGATCCCGGCGATTGAGCTTGGGCGTCTACCGCCCTCTGTTCGAGGGCGGGCCTACGGATCCGCGTTCGATGATCGTGGTCGGCAAAATCAGCCTTTCGGGCGATCGTGTTTCGCCCTTCAACCGCCGGATGAGCAAATCCGCGACACTCTTGCCAAGCGCATAGACTGGCTGGTCAATGACGGTAATGGGCGGGGTTGTCACGCTCGTCCAATCCGCATTATGGAACGTGATCAGCGAAATGTCCTCGGAAACTCGCAAGCCGCGCTGGCGGATCACCCTGAAGATCTCTAGCGCTATGACGCTGTCGGAGGCAAGGATCGCCGTCGGTCGATCTGGTTCGGACAGGAGCTTGTCGGCAACCCTGCGCGCTTCGACAGGGCTTGTTGCACCCAGGCGAACATAACGTTCCGGCCGCTCAATTCCGGCGTCACGGCACACGGTGAGGAAGCCGTCGATACGCTCGCGAACCGATGAGGTATAGATTTGCGCTAGATCGCGGTATTCGTGCCCTTCGACCGCAGTCACATAAGCGATGTTGCGGTGGCCGGCATTGGCAAGAATGCGCGTCGCCCGCATGGCGCTGCCGCGATCGTCGATCGTGACGGTATCGACACCCAGATCGGGCAGCCCCCTATCGAGCAAGGCAAGCGGTCGGCCTGAACGATGGATGTCGCGCAGGTGTGAGATGTCGCGCGATTCCGATGGCGTGACGATCAGCCCGTCGACGCGCTTGCCGATCAAAATTCGCACAGCAGTCTTTTCGTCTTCGATCCTCTCGCCGGAGTTGGCCAGAATCACGTTGAATCCGGCCGCTCTTGCCGCATCGCTGATGCCGCGCACCGCCAAGCTGAAGAACGGGTTCTCGATGTCGCCGACAACCACCCCGATGATGCCGGACCGGCCGGTCGTCATGCTGCGAGCCAACTCGTTCGGACGGTAGTCCAATATCTTGGCCGCGGCCAGGACATCCGCACGGATCATGTCGCTGACGACGCCGTATCCGCCGAGCACGCGCGCGGCCGTCGCTTTTGACACCTTTGCCGCGCGGGCGACATCGCTGACTGTTATCGACTGGGTCTTGGGCGCGGTTCTTTTCATCGGATGAACGACTACAAGAGTTGTTGACGGAAGGTCAATCTGGCGATAACGATTACCAAAGAGACCGGTCTCACACAATAAGAGACCGGTCTCTTACACGAGAGAGCGAGGGTTTCGAGAATCGTGGAGACAGCCGGCCGCGCAAGCCCCGTGGCAGCGACGAACGATGTGAGGCGCGAGATTTATAGCCTCAACGCAAATGCCAAGAACAACAAACCTTCAGAGTGGAGAGAAGACATGAGCAGGATGGGAATTCTCAAGTCGTTGATGTCACCGGTCAGGACTGGCGTAATGGCTCTTATGGCCGTGTGCATCGGCGCCGGGTTGATTTCGGGAACCGCCGCCGCGGATGACAATCCCTACGGTCTTATTGATGCGAAAGTCATCAGCGTTGGTACCATGGGCGATGCCAAACCCTACGCTTTCACCCAAGCGGATGGCACGTTCACCGGCTTCGACATCGAATTGTTCCGCAACGTCGCGAGCCGCCTTGGATTCAAGCCGGATCAGGTGATCTTCACCGGCCAGGAATTCTCGGCGCTGATGCCTTCGGTTGCGAACGAACGTTTCGATGTCGCGGTCGCGGCAATCGGTACGACGGAAGCGCGCAAGAAGACCGTCGACTTTTCCGACGGCTATCTCGCGGGCTATCTCTCGGTACTTACCGCCGACAAGGCGATAAATTCGGCGGATGGGCTCAAGGGCAAGCGTCTCGGCGTCGTGCAGGGTACACTGCAGGAAATCTACGCGGCGAAGAACTTTGTCGGAACCGATCTCGTCAAATTCCCCGACAACAACTCCGCCGTTTCCGCGCTGAACAACGGAACCGTCGACGCGCATTTCCTGGATTACGAGGCCGCCAAGCAATATGGCGAGCGTTATCCGGGGCTGACGATAGCGCTCAACATTCCTTCCTTCGACGCACCCGCCGGCTTCGTGCTGCGCAAAGGCAACGACAAGTTTCGCGAGGCGTTGAACACTGCCTTGCATGCGGCGATGCAGGACGGCACCTGGAAGACGCTCTACGAGAAGTGGTTTCCCGGGTCACCTATGCCCGACCAGTATCTCCCCAAGAAGTAACCGCGCACAGCCGCCGGCTGTGACGGCCGGCGGACGCGCGCTCGCGCCTGAGTTCATGGTGACGCAAATAGCGCGATAAAAAGGGGACCGAATGGACTGGCTCGAAAACCTGCGTCGCAGTTTCCTCGACTGGCAAGCCATGGCCGACGTGCTGCCGAGCATGATCACCATCGGACTGAAGAACACCTTGATCCTCGCCGCGGCGTCCACGGTACTCGGTGTCGTTCTCGGCATGGTCCTTGCGGTCATGGGCATCTCGCAATCGCGCTGGCTGCGCATTCCGGCGCGGGTCTACACCGATATCTTCCGTGGCCTTCCGGCGATCGTCACGATTCTGCTGATCGGCCAGGGCTTCGCTCGCATCGGCCGCGAAATCTTCGGGCCTTCCCCCTATCCGCTCGGCATTCTCGCCCTCAGCCTGATTGCTGGGGCCTACATGGGCGAAATCTTCCGCTCAGGCATCCAGAGCGTCGAGCGCGGGCAAATGGAAGCCTGCAGGGCGCTCAGCATGAGCTATGGGCAGGGCATGCGTCTGATCGTGATTCCGCAAGGCATTCGCCGCGTCCTGCCGGCTCTGGTCAACCAGTTCATCGGCAACGTCAAGGATTCGAGCCTTGTCTATTTCCTTGGTCTGCTCGCGTCGGAGCGCGAGATTTTCCGTGTCGGTCAGGACCAGGCGGTGGTCACCGGAAACCTCTCGCCATTGCTTCTGGCTGGCGTGTTCTATCTCGTCATCACCGTGCCGTTGACCCATCTGGTCAATTACATCGACAACTCGCTGCGACTAGGCAAGCAGAAGGCCGGCATCGTCACCAGCGGCCTCGCCGAGGTGAGCGAACTGGAAAGCGCAATCAGCAGTCCTCATTCGGGGACCAGCACTGAAGGCAGTTTGGCGCTTCCCCGGTTCAAGGGCGGCAGTCTCGCCATCAGCAATCTCGACATGGCCTATGGCGATCTCGATGTCCTCAAGAACGTCAGCCTGACGGTCAAACCGGGCACGGTCACATGCGTCATCGGTCCGTCAGGTTCGGGCAAGTCGACCCTGTTGCGCTGCCTCAACCGCCTGGTCGAGCCCAAGGGCGGCGACGTGCTGCTCGATGACGCCAGCATCCTGGCGATGAAGCCTGAAAAGCTGCGCCGGCGTGTCGGCATGGTGTTCCAGCAGTTCAACCTGTTCCCCGACCACACAGCCCTAGAAAACGTCATGCTGTCGCTGACCAAGGTCAAGGGCATTCCGCCGCAGGAGGCCGAGCGCATCGCCGAGGCACGCCTTGCCGATGTCGGCCTTGCCGCTCGCAAACACCATCGTCCCGGCAGCCTTTCCGGTGGCCAGCAGCAGCGTGTGGCAATCGCGCGTGCGCTTGCAATGAACCCGGAGGTTATTCTGTTCGATGAGGTGACAAGCGCTCTCGATCCCGAACTGGTGAAGGGCGTACTCAACCTGATGGCGGATCTCGGCCGGCGCGGCATGACAATGGTGGTCGTTACCCACGAAATGGGCTTTGCCCGCAAGGTCGCCGATCAGGTCGTCTTCATGGATGAAGGCCGCGTCATCGAGGCCGGCACGCCTGCTGCGATCTTCGATAGTCCCAAAAGTGTGCGTCTGAAACATTTCCTTGCCGAAGTGCTTTGATCGCACCATCGCAGGCCCTGAGGCACATCGAAACCCAAAGTGCCTTCGTCGCGGCCGCCCAGTCCAAACTCCATACAGTGAAAGAAATATCTCATGGCTACATCGCATTCGGTCTCAAAGGTGGTTGTTGTCGGGGGCGGTATTTTCGGTGTCTCCTCGGCCGTTCATCTTGCAAGGCTCGGCATCGAAACCGTCCTGGTCAATGATGGACCGCTCGCCAAGGGAGCTTCCGGCCGCTCGCTCGCCTGGCTCAATTCCGCTCGCAAGCGGTCGGCTGAGTATCATCGGCTGCGCATGATTGGTATCGACCGCTACCGGACGCTGTCCGCGAGATATCCGGATGCCACCTGGCTGCGTTTTGACGGCGGCCTGACATGGGATGCGGACGACGCCTCGAACGAGATCGCCGATGTCTTGGCCCATGAGAAAGACCTCGGCTATGACGCGCGGCATCTGTCCCCAGATGCGATAGCGTCGGTCACCCCGGGCATAGATGCCAGCGCGGTCACGCCTCAGGGCGCGATCTTCAACCCAGGTGAAGGCTGGGTCGATCTGCCGTCGCTGATCGAGATATTAATTGCGGAGTTCGTGGCGCGTGGCGGCCAGCTTGTCACCGATGCCGGAAGCGCCGCGGTCACGGTCGTCAACGGCCGCGCCACTGGCGTCACCACGACAAGCGGCATCAGCTTTACCGCCGATGCGGTGCTGCTGGCCACCGGCGGTGATGTGCCGGGCATGGTTGCACAGTCCGGCCAACATATCGCCGACGGGACGCCGATTGCGCTGCTGGTCAGGACCAAGCCGATCCACTTGCCGCTTCGGGCGGTGCTCAACACGCCACGCGTCGCCATCCGACCGACGCCGGACGGAGCTTTCGTGCTCGATTCCGCCTGGTCGGAAGAAGAGGTGGTCGTCAATTCTGATGGCGCGTATGGGGTGCTGGATTCCACTGTTCAGGGGCTTCTCAACGAAGCCTCGAAGGTTCTCGCGGGCCATCCGAAACTGGATCTGGAAAGCTATGGTGTCGGCCCCAAGCCAATTCCCGCGGACGGCGAGCCGGTATTTGGCCAATTGAAGGAGATCGAGGGCTACTACGTCGCCTTCAGCCACAGCGGCGCAACGCTTGGCCTGATCGCCGGCGAGCTGCTTGCCGACGAGATCGCAACCGGGAGAGAGCACTCACTCCTTGCAAACTTTCGGCCGGCTCGATTTTCTTGAAGAGCTATGCAAAGTAGCCGCGGCTTCGCCGGATCGGCGATCATCCGGGTGGCGGATTTATGAATCACAACGCTCTCCCCGCATCCAATGCTTCCATCGCCAGGCGCCATTCGTTCGGCTCGACACGGATGAAAGGTAATCTCGCGTTTCGAGGAATGGCACGCCCTTGCACATGCGCGTGTTGCAGACGATGGCGCTCGGGCGCCCGCCTGCGCTGGTACGCGCGCGGTTGAACGCGCCGCGCAACGCCTCCAAGTCATTTCCGTTTACGATGCCAGGTTCGACGACTTCATCGACTGCTTCAACAAGCAGCGGCCGTACTAGGTGTGAGCTTTCAGAGGGTTGTCCATTCGGACCGGACCGAGGAGACTGGAGTTACCAAGCTGCAGCACTCACCGGAGGGTCC
>NZ_JAMYMV010000105.1:0-16008 GCF_040318715.1 Mesorhizobium sp. M1050
AAGATGCGAAGAGCCAGATGGAACAGAGACTTCCTCTTCCAGCTCTTTACTCATATGCGATAGCCCTGCCCTCGAGGGGGGAGATCACCAGCTTCAGCGCCGGCGCTCTAAGGTTCAGCGTCAAACACCGGCGTAAATGCGCGTATGGTGCAGGGCGTCGGATTGACGTGGCGGATCCTCACCCGGCCCTGCCCTTCCCAACTGTCGTCGATCGGCACCTCGACATTGCCGGTGAACAGCGTTGCCCGCCCATCGGGTGCGGCGATCGAGGGCATGCGCACCGGCTCCCAGCGGCCGCGCATGAAGGATTGCACCTGGAGCCCCGTGGTGTCGGTTTCCAGCAGCGACAGGATCACCTTGGCCACCTTCTTGCGGCGGCCCATGATGGAGCCGTCGCGGCCGCCGACGTCGAGTTCCAGCGTGCCGGCGCCCGCCGCATAGGGGAGGCCGAGCTGCCACTTGGCGGCGGCCGAGCCATCAGGCAGCGTCACCGTGCCACCACCGCTGACGGTCAGCCCGCGATAGACCTTGCCGTCGGCCAGCACATCGACGGACCTGCCGGCGAGATGCACGGCACCGCCCACCGTGGTGACAGAGAGCCCCGTATAGGTCAGGCCGCAGTCGACCTCGAAGGCGTCTGCGATGCCGCGATATTCGAACGGTGCGGTCTTGATTTCGATGTAGCGCTTCGTCACGCCGCCGATGGTGCGCTTGACGATCAGCCATAGATCATCGTTGCCGTCCTGGCCGGGGGTGACAGTGGCGCTTTCGACGACCGCCCAATCGGAACCGTTGAAGGCGCCGCCAAGGCGATGCCGGTGCATGCCTCTGACCTCCTGGGATGGCTGATGGGTATAGCCGCCGAGTTCGCCATTCTCGAGCGGGAACCACAGCAAGGGGTCGGGGTCGGTCTGGAAGGCGAGCTCGACCACGCCTTGCTTCGGGATGTGCTCGGAGATCTGGCCGACATCGTCCGAGGCAAACCGGCTTTGCGCCGTCTGCGTCAGCTCGGCGATCGATTTGCGCGAGCGGGTGACATAGAGGAACGATTGGCCGGCATCGACCGGGCGGATGCGGGCGCAGCCGAAGGTGCGCGAGCGCCGGTTCTTGAACGAGGACGGCGTCAGCGCCTCGTCGATGCCCGAGCCCGAAAGCGCGCGGATGCCGCCGGATGTGCCGATCAAAAGCGCGCCGTCACTGTCGGCGATCCAGACGATGTCGTTGGCCTGGCCGCCGCCGGCCTGGATGAACTCGAGCGCGTCGTCGTCCTTCTCGCCGAGAGCGAAATTGTCGAAATCGCCGGTGGCCGAGGCATAGACGGAAAATTTCCGGCTGAAGGCCAGCCGCTCTTCGTAGAGCGAGCCGCTCTCGACATACTTTCCCGGGACAAACGTGCCGAGCCGCCAGCGCGTGATCGGGTTCGTGTTCGGCAAAGCGTGGCCATACAGTCTGATCTTGACGACAGTCGTGCTCGTGCGGCTGGTGATCTTGGCCCAGCGCCAGATGCCATCGGCACCGAGAAGGCGAATGGTGCGACCAACATCCGAGGATTGAAAGCCGTTGTCGTTGTTTATGCCGACGATTGACGAGGCGGTAAGGTCGAACGGCGTCTGATCGAAAGCGGCGATATGCATAGCCAATTCAGCGGAGACGCTCGCATTGGCATCGTCGCCACCGCCACCACTGAACACCAGCTGATGGTATTCAAACGCTGATTTGTTGGTGAAATCATAGAATCGGGTTTCGCCGTTTCCCCAGCCGAGTTCCCCAGTGCGCGTGTCCAGCGTCACCCAGTTGGTACCGTCGTTTGAACCTTGCAATTCCCATGCGGTGAAGAAGTCATAATTGCCGGTCGCTGTCTTCGACGTGGTGATCCAATAAGCATCGACCACGCGCCGCGCACTGTCGGCGCTGCGATATCGGATGTAGCCGTCGCCACCGCTGGCGACCTCGATATTCTGCGTCTTGTCGCGGTCGAACATCTGCCAGGCCGACGCGCCACCGCTGCCCGTGGATGCGGTGCCAGATGGAGCGGAATTGCTGGTCATCTGTGGCGTGAGATGCCCGGTATCGGCCGGCGTCAGCGTCGTGCTGGTCTTGTTAATGTTGTCATAGGGGCCGTCGAGGAACTCGAAATCCGCCAGCGCCCATTGCGTGTGCCCGCTGCGCGTCAAAACCTTCGGCGGATAATCCCGGTGGGTGATCCACATCTGGTCGGCAGACTGGACATAGGCCAGTTCGAACAGCTCCGCCTCGAGATAGGGCGAGGCGACCTCTACCGTGCCGACGCGCGCACCATAGGCGTAGACGCGGATGTAGCGGTCGCCGAATTCGAGCGCGTAGGCCTGATCAGCCGAGAAGATGAACGGGATCAGCCGCGTCCTCTTCGCCGAGATCTTCACCTCGCCGGCAAAATAGGTACCGCCGCGCTTGCGGATGCCGCCATGCGGCAGGGTGACGAAGTTCTCGCATTTCGACAGCGCCGCCCGATAGAAATCGAGCGACGCGCGTGCATGTAGGCGCGGCGAGATTTCGCCGCGGGTGAAGACGTCCTGGATCGGGTACAACGTCGTCATCAGCGCACACCCCTGGTGTCGCCGCGCTGGCCGGACCACGATGCGGTGTAGAGCCGGCCGCCGCGCTGGATGGTGTTGGCGTTAAGCGCCGCCTCCAGCGCCCGGTCATAGGCCGAGCGGGCGATGTCGATCATGCCCGACTTGTGCGTCAGCGGATGCGCGACCTTGATGGCAAGTGCCGCCACCAGCACCTCGGTGAACAGCGCATCCCAGTCGTTGGGGTCGGCGAGGTTGGCTATGTAGCGGATGGTCAGTGGCCCGGACCGATCGGAATAGATCAACCCCGCCTCCTGGCGCCACGAGATCGGCGCGCCGTCCGGTTCGCCATTCTGCGTCGGCGGCAGCGGCCGCAGGCAATCGGCCGGCAGTTCATAGACGAAATTCAGGCCGCAATCGCCGCCGGTATCCGCACCCGCCACAGTGGCGCGCAGGATGGCGAACACCCAGGCACATTTGGCCAGTTCCGCTTCCCGGGTGAGATCGAGCTGCAGGTTCAAGAGCCGCGCCGCCTTGACGTCCTGATCGAGACTGTCGATCGGCGCCTCGTCGAGCACGGCCAGCGCCATATTGGCGATATCGAGCGGGGTGATGGCCATGGGTCAGCGCCTCGTCCAAGCAGGTCGGGTCATGATTTTCTCCGGACATGAAAAAAGCCGCTGCGAAGCGGCTTGGGAATTGAATGACGACATTCAGACATCGCGCTCTACGACGCCCCCTCTGTCCTGCCGGACATCTACCCCACGGGTGGGGAGATCGGCAGTTCAGGCACTGGCGTTCTTCCTGCGACATCGAAGATTGGCAAGGGCCACAATGACAGCCGATCTCCCCACCCGTGGGGTAGATGGCCGGCAGGCCAGAGGGGGGCGCGACGGATCGCGACTTAAAAACCAGCCTGCAGCTAAATCGAGCCTGTCAGAGCAGCCACTTGCGCCAGATGGGGCTGGAAAACATTGCCAGCACCATGAGCATGCCCAATACCAGCCCAACGCCAGCCAAGAGCAGCGACCACCAGGCAAAACGATCGCCCTGATCCGCTTGCCGTTTCAAGGCGCCATATTTCGCGAAAATGGAAATGGCATTGAGCGAGGAAGGCTTGACGCGACCAGCCTTTATATCCGTATCCAACAGGTTGCCACCATACCAATGGAAGGGCAACGACAGTGAACCGACGCCCATTATAAGGGGAAATAACCAGGTGTTGAAAGTATTCATGGCAAGCGATCCGAGACTTTCAGGCTCTGTATCACCCGACAGCAAGGAAACAGTTACGTCACCCATTACAATTCGACTATTTCTGCGAGCAGCGGGAGCTTTCGCCCCCGCCCCTCGCTTCGGCCCGATCAGGCCTCGGTCGTCTTCAACGCAATAAACGTCATGTTCTTGACGCTCGACGCGGTGCGGTCCCAGTTCGCCGCCAGCGCCAGTTCCGCGTCCGTGGCGAATTCGCCGGCCGACGAGGCGTCGAGGAAGCGGGTGCCGGGCACGTGTGGGACGAAGTGCCGGCGGCCGACCATTTCCGTCACGCCGCCGCCATGGCCCTGGCGCGGCTTGCGGTCGAACTCCAGCGGGCCGCCTTCGGTGTTGACCGGCAGCTCGTTCCACAGGATAGCCTTGTCCTTGAACATGAAGGCGGTGTAGACGCCCCCGGCCTGCGGAATGTCGTCGTCGACGACGGCCCTCAGACCCATGTAATAGGGGATCAGCGGCCCGCCCTGCTCGGACGACGGCACATAGTCGATGAGGTGAGCTTCAGTGCTTTCATCTGCCTGGAGTGCATCCAGATCGTCTTGAACTTGTCCGCGCGGTCGCCCATCAGATAGGCGGCCTCGATGATGTCGGTGTCGACGATGGAAGCGCCGGTGGTGCGCACCAGGTCGCCGCCGTCATTCGCGATGTTGTCGGCGACGACGCCCTTCAGGATGCCGAGCAAGGTCAGCTTGTTGGCGCGCTGCCAGTATTCGGTCTGCCGCTTGACGATCAGCTTCTGCGGATCATCGCCCGCCAGGATCGAGGTCAGGTCCGGAACGCCCCACGCCTGGGCGCGGACATTGCGGGCAGCGACCTCGCGACGCGAGCCGATCTTTTTCATCTCGATGGAATCGGCCGGATCGTCATTGACCGGTTCGGACGGGTCGTTGCCGAGATCCTTCCAGCCGGGCATGTCGACCGAGCGGCCGCCCATGGACAGTTTCGACGAGATGGCCGGGTCGGAAAACAGGATTCCGGCCTGGTAGATTTCGAGGGACTGCACATGTTCCTCGAAAGCATATTGGGCATAGACGGACGGTACGATCGCATCCGCGATACGGGTGTAGGCATCTGCCATTTTTCTCTTCCTTCAGGTTTGGTTGGTGGAGAAGGTGTGTCGAGATTCGGGTCAGGCCGAGCCGAAAATGGTGGCTTGCGAGAACCGGAGCGGAGCGGACATTTGGGTCCGTGAGCACCGCGCAGAAGCCGTCGTTTGCAGGCCGGCTGAATATCGACACAGCTTTAGAGCGGGTTGTTGGACATCCAGAGATCGGGGTTCTCCCCGGCCTCGCGAGCCAGCCACCGGGCGCGGGCCGGGTCGCTTTTGACGAGGGCTGAAATGTCAGTCAGGTTGCGTTCGCCGGCGGCGTTGCGCTTGAACGGATTGGCTCCGCTCCGACCGGCACCGCCGTCGATCGTGTCTTCGCGGAACATCGCCTCGCCGATCGCCTGGAACGCCTTGGCGATCTGCGGATCGGTCAGCGCCCCGTCAGGCAGAAGGATGCCCTTCGCCTTGTAGGCATCGACCAGGCCGAGCTTCTTCATCGCCCGGTTGGCAACCTCCAACTTCTGGCGAAAGCCGTCGCTGTCGATCGGTCCCCAGTCCCTGACAAGGTCGTCATGGGTGGCTTCGACCGAGCGGGCGAGCGCGGTTTCCTGGCGCGCGGCCTGCTCGGCCATGTAGCCGACGAACCTGTCGTGATAGGCCTGCGCTGTCTTCGGCGAAGCACCGGCCTCGACCGCCCAGGCCTTGGATGCGTTGGCGAGCTCGTCCGAATAGGCGAAATTGTCAGGCAATCCTTCCGGCCTGATGTATTCGACCTTCTCGGATGAGGTGACCGGACGCATGGCCTCGGGCAGCCGGGCATGAAACCTGTCCCAGTCTTCCCGTGGCGCGTCCGGCGCGGGAACGCGCAGGCTCTCACCCTGCTGCCGCTCCAACTCCGCATAGGATGTGAAAACCCGGTCGAGGCTTTCAGGCTTGGTCCAGCCCTTGGTTTCAGCGAGCTTGCGGTTGCCTTCGGAAAGACCGTCAAACCAACTTTTGGCGCCAGGCGCGGCGGACCCGTTGTCTGCGCCTGCCGGTGGCCGTACCGGGTTGGCCGGAGGCCATGCCGGGTTGCCCGCCGGCAGCGCAAGCGCCGCCACGGACCCGGCGTCTGCCAGATCTGTCATGTGATGTTCCTTTGTAAGGGGTTAGAAATGGGCCGGTCGGCAAAGCTTGCTTTCTCCCCCCTCGAGGGGGAGATTGGCGCCTAGGCGTTATCCCCCCAGTTCTCCCAAAGCAGCGTGATCGTACCCGTCACCGCGATCGTCCCGTCGGCATCGATATCGGTGCCGGTGGCAAACGCCAGGTTGAGATAGAGATCGACCGGTGTCGTGGTGCCATCCAGCGTCGCGGCGGCGGCGATGTCGGCGCTCGAGGCGGTGGACAGCGCGGCACCGGCGCCGTCGAGCGTGCGGGCCGTCGAGGCCAGCACATTGACCATGGTTCCAGCCAACGTAGCGCTCGATGCCGCCGCAGAACCGAGCGACCAGGTCAGCGCCGCATTGTCGTTGATGGTCGCCGCGCGGATGCCGAGCACAGCGAACTGCAGCCGCGCTGTGCCGCCCTTGATGCGCACCTTGCCCTCGGTGAAGTCAAAGATCTTCTGGCCGGCATAAGCCAGCGCATCGGCGACCGGCACCTGCATGCCGGCGAAGGTGAAGACAGTGCGGTACGATCCGCCCTGCCCTGTGGTGACTGCTTTCAGGCCGGGCCTGGGCGGGGCAAGGCCGGCCTCGCGGGCGGCGACACGGGCAAGCGTCCGGGGAAGACCTCGGGTCATGGCATTTCTCCATTGGTGAGTGAAATTCTGGAAGCCGACCGAGCCAACTCCGGCACCGGGTCGAACCATCAAAGGGTTGAATCGTTTTGACAAGGAGCGCCGCTAGCGCCTTGTTCGAAAGACGTGTTTTCGGTCGTAGGTCTATCAACGCCCGAGAAACCATGTCTTATATCGTGAGGCCCCGTGCCCCCGTTCCGCCGCAATGCGACCGCACGGGACGAGCGATAGGGATTTCAGGCATTCAAGGGAGACCTCACATGAACTTTCACAAAGCCATCGCCGCCGTGCTGATGACTGCGGCACTGGCGGGCTGCGCGCAGACCGAGGGCCAGCAGCGGGCCGGAACCGGCGCGCTGATCGGTGGCGCCGGCGGCGCCCTCGTCGGCCAGGCCATCGGCGGCAACACCAAGAGCACGGTCATCGGCGCGGCCAGCGGCGCCCTGCTCGGCGCCGTCGTCGGCTCAGCCACCACCCCGCAGCGCCGCGGCGAGCAGCTCTGCCGCTACCAGGACCGCTACGGCCGCATCTACACCGCACCTTGCGACGACCGGTACTACAACGGCGATTATTGATCGTTAGCCCCTTCTCCCCGTTCACGGGGAGAAGGTCCCGGCAGGGGGTTGAGGGGCAGCGCGAAGTATCGACATGCTGGCGCCGTCGCTCGGCCAACAGGCAAGGTAGCTTCACCGCTACCGCCTACCCCTCCGCCCGTGCAGCCTTTTCCAGTGCCGCCTTACGCTGAATTTCGATAGTTCGATTCCAGAAGCGCACCGCTTCAAAATGCTCTTGTCTGGTCAACCAGATCTTATTCTCCAAACTGACTGGATCGCCGCCAACCGCAATCGGTTTGACCTCGAACAGTTCCATGCCCTTGGAGCGCGAATTTGTATCTTGGACGCTCATTTCCAGTCCTCCAGCCTAGCAAATAGATCGGCGAGGTCTCGCGCTATCGTCTCGGCGGATTGCCGTTCCATAAATATAAACGGGATGCGCACGATTGGCATTTCCACGTCGTCGGTGTCGAAGCCATAGGCTTCCCCCCCTCCGTTCGATGCGAACAAGAGGATGCCTGGCGCATATTTTTCAACCTGATATTCTCGATTGAAGTTAGCCAATTCTTCGGCTTTGAAAAAAATTATGTAGCTGTCGTGGACGAAACCTTCGCCTCCATTATGTTTTTTGAGGAAGTCAGTGTAATCTTTGGGCAGCGCGACTCCCAGGCGTGCGGACAGACCATCGACGACTGCAGGTTCAGCCGGTGCGTCGAACTGCCCCTCAGTTAAACTATATTCCACCGCTATCCTCCTAGGTCTTTCAGCAACTGATTCCACCACGGCGTAGCCTGTTGTCGATGAACTTCGCGAGGCAGAACGATCTTGTTGGAGGTGTCGATCGGACTACCGCCAAATTTCACTGGAGAGGCGGTCAGCGTTGCGCCGCCGCGACAACACAGGCGCGATCCCGTTACTGTTCGTAGGGTTCGACCACTGCAAACGGTATTCCCAATGATTCCAGCAAATCAAGAATGCGTTTCGAGATGACGAGGCGATAGTTTGCTGCGATCCCGAAGTCGTCGCGGCCAGCCTTGCCATTCACTTTCAACCAGACAAAAGGTGGAAGTTCCTGCCCAGGTTGATATTCATGAAACTCTTCGGATGTCGTCACTTCGGCTTCAGCGAACGTCGCACCTGAAAAGCCTATCTGCTGCAATGCGCGCTGGGTTTCTTCGGTGACGAGGTAACACGGGAACGTCGTAACGAGCACATCACCGGTCCATCCCTCTACCACGTAGTGGAGCTTGGTCACAATCGGAGGATGGATACTGGGGTCCAAAACGGTGTTTCTGCCAAGCCCACCAGCCACATCAGGTCTTATATTGAAATACTGCATTATCCACCTATCGGAGGGTTGAACAGATGTCCGTATTTTTTGTCGATATACTCAACATAGTCCAGCACCTGCTGACGAGTGAATTACGGTGACAGCCACTCTTTTCCATGTGGCAGTCCGGAGCTTCACTCCATCACGTTGGTGCAATCTCTAAGAGTGCACGTCACCGCAATTCCAGAGCAGTTCGAGGTATCGTCTGCCACTCGCATGTTGGGATTGCTCCACGACAGCGAGGCTTGACCGGAGATAGAATTCGCGATGCCGCTGCTAGGAGACAGCAGCAGTACGGCGTCAACCGTAATTCCAGCTTGCCGCGATCGTCCGAATTACCCTTTAAGCTCTGGCAAAATCTTCTCATCAAGGAATTTGAGGCGGCTGGCCAGCATTTCGGCGTTGGCGGGATTTGCGTCGACATCGACCGGTATCAATTCCGCCACTGACTTTCCCTGGCGCGCGGCGTCGACCCAGAGTTCAAGAGCACCGATATACCCATCCAGCGCCTCAAATGGGGTCTTTCCGTCGTCGGCGGGCAGGTACGTCGGCGGTACATCCCCGACGATCACCCATGTCCATGGGTTCACATCCGCTCGGCTGGTCTCTATCTCGAAGAGGAAAATATAGATTATCCCTTCCGCGCCGTAACCAAGATATTCTCCCTTGATGGCCGATACCCATGTGTAGAATTCGAGATATTGGCGAGCCTCGATCCGGGCGGAATCAAGTTCGTCGTCGCCGGTGCTGACATCGGCCGGAGGCAGACGTATGACGCTGCTTAAGTCGGGTTTGGCATTGTTCTCCATGACTAACTCCCTTGCCATCTTTGTACAGCCCAACGTCTGTGGTCTCCGGCATCCCGATGCCGTTTTACATGGTCGGCCCCGGCGCGAGGTCGAATGTTTGATACGTGATCTGGCCCACCATCAGCCAGCGGAATCTCATGGGACACATCCATATTTCGGCCTGTGGCTGGATCCTTCGGCCAAGGCTGGCCATGCTTCAGTTCCCATTGCTTACGCAGAGCCTTATTGGTGGTGTATCGCCCTGGATGAATCCAGCCAAAAGCACCTGTTTCGACACTCTCGGTGGCCAAACCCACAGCGCTGCCGGAATTGCCGGCATTGGCCCCTCCTATCTGTGTATCGCCAGTGTCGACGGAAATCTGGGGGACCGCCGCTTCTGAGCTGGCAACGGGTGCCTCATCGATGGAACGCGCGGCGAGCCTTGCCACCACCCGCCGGCCAATCGCACCAAGTCCCTCGGCAAGAGCATTGCCGCCTGCCCCTAAGAGTGCGCCGGTGCCCATCTCGCGCACGATGTCCCTGCCGTTGAGCGCCGCATCGACACCACCGAACACCGCGCCGTCGGCAGCCATGCCAGCGCTTCGCGCAAAAAGACTTGGCAGCCCCTCCAGGGCTTCAACGCCGAGCTTTCCCGTGAAGGTAAGGCCCGCACTTTGAAAGCCATGACCGGTGGCGAAAGCGCCGAGCAGCTTCGCGGCTGTGGCAGCGGACCCGGCACGATCCTCCGCGTCCTCGCTTTCGGCCTGCTCGGCTGCGAGCAACTCGTTGTAGCTCTTGTCGGAGAAGAGCCAATTTATCCCGGCGGCTAATTTGTCGGCCTGATCGAATGTGGCGCCGTTGGCTGCGAGCCTGGCATCGTCGTTCAAGGCGACAAACGGCTTTTGCCACCACGACCCCGCGTTGAACCGCACGCGTGCCGGATGCTGCGCCATCTCTGTCAAATCAGCCTGGAGGGCTTTTCCCTGGGCTTCCAGTTCCGCCGGCGTGATCTTCGGATTGTTTGCCGCGTTTTGGCGCAGGCGAGCCAACGCGGACTGGAAAACCTGTCCGGCGAATGCGAAGCGCGCATCCGGGTCGCGCACTGCCTTAAGAAGCTCACTCAGCTCGATGATGCGCTGCTGCAACGGCACGCTCTCATCGACGTATCTTGCGCCGAGGCTGTCCGAGAGCACCTGCGGAACCGCCAAGACTTTAGTGAAACCCATCTGTTGTTGGGCAGCTCTGGCCCATGTGATGGCAGCCTGGAAATCCTGGGGCGCAGAGACCTTGCTCCAGTCCGGAGCCTTGCCGGGAAACAGCTGGGGTGACGTAAGCGACGGGGTCGGCGTCGCGGGCGCCCATGATTAGCTGGGCGGCGCCGACCCTTATTGCGTACCGTTCGTTTTCTTCCGGTGAGCCGTCGGGTGCAGGTTCGAAATCCCGAAGCTCGGCATGTATCTCCCGGTTCGATACCCGATGCATGTCGAAGAAAGACTTGGCGACGCCGGCCGTTGTCCTGAACTGGTCGAAATGCTTCGGGCCAGCCTCGGCTCCGTAGATGTTGACGAAATCCTGTGCGGTCGGCTCTTCCTCCGGATATTTTCCCGTGGCAGCGATGACAGCCGGTGCATTTTGCTCCACGAGTTGCACCTTGGCGCGGGCATCGACCAGTTGCGCTGCAGTCGCCGTGTTGGCCTGACCTTTTAGTGCAGCAAGATCGTCGGGCTTCAGGTAGCTGATCGCGGCGAGAGGGATAGCTGACTTGTCACCCTTCGCGGCCGCCGAACTTGAGCTACCCAAGGCAGTAGAGCCACCAACCTCGGCGGTATCGTCCTTGGTCCGGCTTCCAGCCGGCGCCGCGCCCAGCATCTCGGCGGCCCGCTTCGGATCCTGGGCGATCATCGCCTGGACCAGCGCCTTGGCCGTGTTGGTGCGCCAGGCGACTTCCGCCGCTTGCCTGGCGAGCGGGTTGCCGATCTTGGCGATCAGGTCGAACCCGCTCTGCCGGATCGCCTCGAAGTTTGCGGTGTCGCTCGGGTCGCTTTTTGCGATTGAACTGGTGGAGATGTTGTCGACCTTGGTCCACTCGGCCAACTCATAGTCGTCGCGCCGCTGAAGCGGCCGCTGTGCCACGCGCAGCGAGCCAGCCGCACGCATCGCCTCCTTCTGTCTGGCGAAATTGGCGCGCTGGCTTTCGGGTACGTTCGGCAAGGCATCGTCGAACAGCGTGTCGAACAGGCCTGTTGTGACCACTCGGCCGGTGCGCGGATCGATCCGGCCGTACATCGCGTCATGCAGGCCGGTGCCATCGGCAGGCGCGTTCGCCGCCACCTCGTCTTCGGCCTGCGCGATCCGGCCGTTGAACCGGCGGCGCGCCAGCTCCGCGTCGAATGCCTCCTGCTGGTCTTTCATCTGCTGGTAGCGCGCGGCGATGGCCGAGAACTCGTCGCCAAGACCCTGCATGGCGCCGCCGATCGGCGACGCTTGCGGATATTGCACCGCATTGCCGGTATCGAGCCGGCGCTGGGCAATGGAGAGGGGGATGATGCTGACCATCGGCTGTTTCCTGCCCAACTGGCTTTGAACAAAAGGACGCGCGGCGCTGGCGATCACGGCAACGGCCGGGTCGCACGCTGGCTGTCCGCGTTCGCGGGTTTTGTCGGATCGACTTTTCTGGAAAATCCTGGAGCAGCGGTGCTACCTGGGTGGGCAGCGCTACCACGCCGCGCAGCCGCGGCGACCGCTCCCTCGGGCGCGCCCGATTAATTGGAATGTCGGCGGGACAGCGCCCCCTCTGTCCTGCCGGACATCTCCTCCACAAGGGGGGAGGTTGGCAGCTTCGCTGGAGGCACTTTTTCTTACAGCGTTAGAGGTTAGCGAAAGCGGTCGTGACAGCCGATCTCCCCCCTTGTGGGGGAGATGTCCGGCAGGACAAAGGGGGGCGCCGTAGGGCACCAGCGTCGGAGAACAGCTACTCCTCCGCCCTTGCCGCCTTCTCCAGCGCCACAAGCTGCGTCTCGTCCAGCGTCAGAAATCCCATGATGTGCTGCACCACCTCGGCCCGCGCATTGCTGAGCGCGCTGTGCAGCTCGAACCCGTTCGGCGTCCTGGTGCGCGCCATCCACTCGCCATAGGACGGCCGCCGGTAATAGCCGGTCGTCGCCGCCAGGTCGGCGAGCACCATCTCGCCATCCTCGCCGGAGAACACCCGGAGATAAGCCTTGGCCAGCGCGTCCCGGGCCCTGGCAGGACTGCCTGCCTGGCCGGCATGGGCGAAGCGTTTCCGGCTCATGCGCCGCTACCCGCCGGGTCGACGGGCTGCCCGTTTTGACCACTTTGCGCATCTTGGGCGCCGCCCAGCATGTCTTGCAACCCGTCGAGCAAGCCGCTGTCGCGCGCCTGCACCGCCGCCGGCACTGCATCCTTGGCGGCCTTGCCGGCGGTGGCGATCGCCGCCATGCCGGCTTGCGCCTGGCTTGCCTTGGCGCGGGCATCGCGCAAACCCTCAACCTCTTCCTTGCGGCGTAAGATGCGCTGCGGGCTGCGGCCGGCGCTCTGCACGATCTTGATCGCCTCGTCGCTGTCGATATTGTCCATCACACCGGGGTCGAACTGCGCCATCTGCATGGCGGTCGTCACCACCTGGATGGTGTCGCGCGCCTCGGCCGAGCGGCGCAGCACGTCGAGCGGGCCGGTGAAGGTCGGACGCAGCGCCTTGCCGGCAAGACTGTCCGGCGGCAGGAAGCGGCTGTCCTCGTCATACAACCCCTTGTCCTCCAGAATGCCGAGCTCGCGGTCGAGATTGCTGGCGAAACCGGCCTGGATGATCGAGCCGGACGGCCCGAGCAGCGCGCCCTTCTCTTCCTGGCGGATCAGCGCTTCGGTCGCCGTCATCTGCGGGTTCTGCACCAGCGTCTGGAACAGGTTGACGAACATCATGTCGCGGATCTCGTCGGCGCGGCTCTGCGCGTAGTTGAAGGCATAGGTCGGGTTCTGCCCGGTCGAGATCGGCGCGATGAGCGGCCTGCCATTGTCGTCGATCAGGCCCGGATAATTCTCGCCTGGATTGAGCACCGGCACATAGTCGAGCCTGGCTTTCGAGGCGGTGGCCGGATCGGTGATCTGCTGCAACGCGCGCAGGCCGGAGCGGCGCACGGCGTTTTCCTCGCGCACGGTCGTCAGCGCTTCTATAGTGGGCGAGATGCCATAGGGGTCGCCCTCGTAGCGGCGCCAGTTGAAGGTCGACACCGGAAAGGTGCGGAAGCCGCTTTCCCGCACGATTTCCTCCTCGTCCTCGATGACGTGGTAGGAGGCGAAGGCCGTGTCGAGATATTGGTACTGGCCGCCCAGCCGATACATCTTGCGCTCGTCACGCGGCTGGATGCACTGGATCAGCGAGATCTTCGTCTCGCATTTGGCCGGATCGTCGACCAGCACTTTGATCCGCGCCGGCAGCTTTTCGTAGCCGAGCAGCTGTGCCGCCTGCCGCGCCGTGCGCTCGTAGCGACGATGGAAAATATCGACCTGGCCCCAGCGGTTGCGGCTGAGATAGCCTTCGACCACCGGGATCGAGGGCATAGCGGATCAGCGTCGCGCCAAACCCCTCCTCGGCATAGAGATAGGCCGGACCGTAGCGCACGACATTGCGCAGGCAGGCCTGCGTCGCCGGCACGAAATTCGAATTGGCGGAGTAGCGCAGCGCGAACAGGAAATCGCGCAAACCTTCCGCCCATTCCTTCTCCTCGTCGGTCTCCTCGTCATTCATGGCGGCGGTCGACAGCCCATGCCATTTTTCCGACTGCGGAATGATCAGGCTTTCCAGCCCCGCGGCCAGCCGGTTGGCGGCCGAGTTGATGGTGTTGGCATAGACGCGCGCACCGCGCCGCTCCTGCCGCTCGGCCTGCGAGTCCGGGCTGCGGCGGCCGCTCCAGATATCGGGCGCATCGGGGTCGCAAAACTCCGCCACCTGCTCCCACACCGCCTCATACTGGCTGCGCTCGCTCTCGAGCTCGGACTGGCGGGAAAGGATATCGCGGGCGCGGCTGATCGAGCCTTCTGCAATGGCCATGTGTGGCTCCTGGATGTGGGTTGAGTGTGCGTCGCAAAACGTTCTTGTGCGTTGCAGCAATCCGTGCGTAGATGGACGAAATAACGGATACGGGATGACCAAAACGCCAGAACCAAGGGCGGAAACGGCCCACTTCGACGCTTTGCATGGCCTCCGGGGTATCGCTGCTGTTTTGGTGATGCTAGGCCACTTCACCGAATTCACGGGCCGGCGATATGATCTGGCGCCGTCCGGGTTCCTCGCCGTCGACCTGTTTTTCCTGTTGAGCGGCTTCGTGATCGCCCACGCCTACGACGACAAGTTCCGAAAAGGCATGTCATTTTGGGAGTTCGCGGAGATCCGTCTTCTCAGGCTCTACCCGCTATATTTTGCCGCGGTCGGCCTGGCCGTGATCGGCGTGGGTGCAATCGTCGCAACGCATGGGCTCAGTTCGTATTCGCGGCTGGATTTGCTCGCAAGTCTTGGGTTTTCCGTTCTTTTTTTACCCACGCCGCCGTCGCTCTCGACATTTCCCGACGTGCTTTTCCCGCTGAATGGCCCAGCGTGGTCGCTATTTTATGAACTCGTCGCCAACGCCGTTTTTGCCGCGCTGGCCGTAAGGCTGGCTGCTCGGTCACTTGCGCTCATTGTCGGTGCTGCCTTCCTGGCCTTGGTGCTTCTGGCTTGGCAGGGTTTCGTCCTTGGGGGCGGCGCCCATTGGGACGACACGATCGCGGCTCCCGCCCGGATCGCGTTCTCGTTCTTTCTCGGGGTCTTTCTCAACCGATATGCGACCGGAAAGAGTCGGGATGGCAATCTCTATATGCCGTTTCTCCTGATGCTATGCGGCGTGCTCATGATCTTCAGACCCGTCGAACATGTGCAACTATACAGTCTGGCGATCATAGCCCTGGTCTGGCCCTGGCTCGTTCTCGTGGCCTCCCGTTTGCGGCTATCCGGGTTTTGGCGCTGGATTGCGCTCTTCTCCGGCAATATCTCGTACGCCCTCTATGTTCTTCACACACCGCTCATCCGCCTTTCGAACGCCGTGGTCGAATCTGTGACCGGGGCCTCGTGGAACGAGCACGGCTTGCCGTTCATTCTGGGAACATCCGTCGTCATCATCGCGATCTCGGCATTCGCGCATTATGTCTACGACAAGAACATCCGGACATTGCTGCGGCAGTGGCTTTCACTTTGGCGCGCACGAGAGGGCGTGACACAGTTCTAGCTGGATTTGGTTCGCCGCCGGTTGTGTCATGGCAGCGTGCCGATTTGGCCGACGCTATTGCGATCGGCAGCGCAGGATCACGCGCTGCGCTTGACGCTCTCCAGCGCCGGCGCGCCGCCTTTGCGGCCAAAGCGCCGAACGACGAAGCGGCCCGCCTTCTGGCCGGGAACCTCGATCAGATTGTAGGTGACCCACGACAGCAGGGTCACCGTCGGCAGGACGACGGCAACGACGATCGCGAAACGCAGCGGCGCCGCCAGCCCGTGGCCGTATTGGCTGATGACGAATGCCGCGACAGGCTGCAACACCAGCAGGTGGATCAGATAGATGCTGAAGGAAAGCTCGCCCATGAGATGAAAGAACCGGTTGCTGAGCGTCATGGCTATCGCCCTCGCCAGCGTTCCCGCCG
>NZ_JAMYMV010000106.1:0-15633 GCF_040318715.1 Mesorhizobium sp. M1050
GTGCGCGCCATGGCAGCACCGCCAAAGGCGCGCACCATGCGGGCGCCCGCAACCAGCGCGACGATCTCGTCACGCGTGAACATCAGCGGTGGAAGGTCGAAACCCTCCCTCATCATGTAGCCAACGCCGGCCTCGCCATCGATCGGCACCCCGGTCGACTGCAGGTCGGCAATGTCGCGATAGATGGTTCGCTCGGAAACCTCGAGCCACGTGCCGAGCTTCTGGGCGGTGACCAGACGGCCACCGCGCAGATGCTGCACGATCTGGAAGAGCCTGTCGGCGCGGCGCATCGTATGATCCCTCGACGTTGTGTTTATGCGTGTCGCCCAAAACCGCAGAACACTTTTGGGCGGCATGCGTCACGGTCTCAGCCCTTCGCGCTTGCGCTGCGCGGCGAGGTATGCCGCGCAGAAGGCCAATCTTCTCAATGTCGGCGTCTTCCGATCGAGCATGCGCCAGAAGGGTTAGCGTCACGCCGCGCCCGAGATCCTCATTGGCGGCATCATGATAATCTGACGTGACCGGACATGTCACTTCGGCGCCTTCGCGAATCGAGCGGATGAAATCATCGACCTGTCGCACCGTCGGCTGACCTTCGATGACACCGGCCACCGTGCGCGGCGTCGGTTTCTCGCCGTTGGTGACTGGTGTGTTCAGTCTGTCGTTCCAACTCTTCATCGATCGTCCTTTCGACCGCCGATGCACAGTGTCTGAAGCTTGCACCATTGCACACCCCTCCTGACAGCATGCTGTCAGGAGGCTTCAGCATACTCCTTGGCGTACAGCGTCCGCATCTGCGCGAGATCGCTGCCTCTTTCCGGATAAAGCGTCTTCAGAAAGGCAAGCGCGAAAGTGCCCGGCGCCGAGCCCGGTGCGGAGACAATCTTGCCGTCAGCCACGGCATACGGCACGTCCTGGTAGTTGCTGTCGCCGGCATAGCCGGCTTGATGACCATTGATCCAGTCGCGGCCATTGCTGGTGTGCCTGGCCTTCTCGAACAGGCCGGCGCGGGCCAGCGGCAAAGTACCGGCGCAGATACCGCCTACCACGCCGCCGCGCGATGCAACAGCGTTGAGCAGGTCAGCAACATCCGGCGGTGCCTCGCCGGCCCATTCGTCGGAGCCGATGGCGGCAATGGCGTCGAGATCGGAATTCTCATCGGCTTTTGCCGAGCGATCGGGCGTCAGCCGAAAGCCGCTGATCCCGGTCACCGGCTTGCCGTCAGGCGTCAGCGACACGGCCCGGGCGCCGAACCATTCGACCGCCGAGGCCGCCAGCAGTCCATACTCCCAGTCGGCAAAACCTTCGATGAAAAGGAAGCCGATCGTCTTCTGTTTGGGCATAAGCTCACTCCCATCCCTCACGCGCCGGACCTGTTATCTGGGCGTTGCGGAGCCCACATCCAACCGCAGCGTCGAAAAATTCGTCTCACTCAATTGCCGCGAAAGCGACGGTCGGCATACATGTCCGGCCAGCCGATATCCTTGCGAATGTCCGCTGGCAGCGAGTTCATGAGCCGCCGGGTGCGGATCTCGTTGCGCATCGTCCGGATCTTGCCGACATAGTGCTGCATACCGCGCAAAATGGTAAAACCGTTCATGGCTGGTCTCCTCTCTTCTGATGAAGACACTATCGCACACCCCTCCTGACAGCAGTCTGTCAGGAGAGTGGCAGGGCGTGCAGTAATAGTTCGGGCCGCCGCGCTCGCCCGAGAAACCATCGCTTTCGTTGCATCGCATTCTGCCCGCGGCAGGGCCACAGATATTGATTGTTCACCGAGGCAGCTAAATCGAGACGCTATTGTTCACCCTTCGGCGACGGACCGTCCGGATAGGTAGGCCTTCAGCGACGTGGCCGCAGTTCTGATATGAAGGGAGAAAATTCTTCCCCAAAACCAGGGAGACGACCATGAGCTTGCAACTGACAGGTATCCACCATCTGACCGCCATCACCGCCAATGCGCCGGGCAATCTTCACTTCTACACGAAGGTGCTGGGTCTGCGGCTGGTCAAGAAGACCGTGAACCAGGACGACACCTCGGCCTACCACCTCTTCTATGCCGATGGCGAAGCCACACCGGGCACCGATCTCACCTTCTTCGACTGGCCGGTCGGACGCGAGAAGCGCGGTACGCACAGCATTGCGCGGACCAGCCTCAGGGTCGGCAGCCAGGAGAGCCTTGCCTGGTGGAAGAAGCATTTGGCAGACGAAGGCATTGTGACGGCAGAGATCGCCGAGATCGGCGGCTACTCGAGTCTGGATTTCGAAGACCCCGAAGGCCAGCGCCTTCGGCTCGTGAGCGACGACGGCAAAGGCGACAGCCATCCCTGGGCGCAGAGCCCGGTGCCGGCCGAGCATCAGATCCGCGGGCTCGGGCCGATCGTCATCAGCGTCCCTGATATCACCAACACCGAGGCGGTCGTGACCAAGGTTATGAACATGCGCGAGGCACGCAAGTATGCGTCACCGGAGGGCCAGGTTCACGTCTTCGAAATGGGTAAGGGCGGGCCCGCGGCGGAGTTGCATGTCCTGGTGCAGCCGGGGCTGGCGCCGGCGCGACAAGGCGCGGGTGCGGTTCACCATGTCGCCTTCCGGGCGCCGGACCAGGAGACGCTGCATCAATGGACCGCGCGGCTGGCCGAATTCCGGCTGCCGTCGAGCGGCGAGGTCGAGCGCTATTACTTCCGCTCGCTCTATTTCCGCGAGCCGAACGGTATCCTGTTCGAAATCGCCACAGACGGGCCGGGGTTCACCGCCGACGAACCGCTGGAAACGTTGGGTGAAAGCCTCGCCTTGCCGCCGTTCCTCGAAGCGAAACGCGCCTCGATCGAGGCCGGCCTCAAGCCGCTGAGGTAGATCGCTCGCCGGTCAAAGGTGGGCGCCGCATTCTGGTTCGGGATCGCGGCGCCTGTTCTTCTCGGGTAAGGAACGAGGCGCTTTGACAGCCGGCCGCGTTGCTGGTCAAAGGCGGCATGTCGAAACTCCTCGCGCTCGTCATTGTTGGTATCATGGTCATTCAGCTGATCAAGCCGCTCGGCTGGCCGGGACTGAAACGGCGCAGCGACTTCTGGAAGCTGGCGCTGCTGGCAATGGCCGCGATTTCGATAACGGCCGTGCTTGGGCACTGGGCATAGCCCTCGCCTGCCGTGCGGCCGCGTCAACCTTCAGCCGCCAAGCACCGGGTCGACGAGATGCTCGGCCCAGGCGCGGTAGCCTGCTTCCGAGGCGTGAAAGCCGTCTGGGGCAAAGCCGGCCTCGGGATTGGCGATGGGCAGGCGCGACGCCGGCACCGCGCCGCGCTCCAGGCAGAGGCGTTCGCCCATCCGGTTCATGTCGATGGCGCGGATCTCAAGGATCTTGCCGAGCAACGGCGGCATTGCCGGCGCCCGCGTGAACTCCAGCACCGGCGACCACACCACCCGCGCCTCCGGCCATTTGGCACGGAGCGCATAGAGCAGGCCGCCGAACTCCTTCTTGAAGCGCGGCACGGAATGAAAATTCTTGGTGTCGTTGGTGCCGATAGCGAGCACGATGTGCGTCCATGGATCGGCCGACAGGTTGGGCAGGACGTGGTCGCGGATCTGGCCCGATGTTGCCGAATTGAAGCCGGCGGCTCGCCAGCGCACGGCGCGGCCGGTGTTTTGCGCAATCAGCACGGCGAGTTGTGCGGCAAGCCCGTTTTCCGAATTGCCGATGCCGACCGAAGCGGCGGAGGAATCGCCCAGCACCAGAAGCGAGATCGCCGGCGCTATGCCGGTGATTTCGTGCATGACCGGCCCCTGCGCCGGCAGCATACGCGTCGTGCGGCGGCGCACGCCGAGGCCCTGCCAGACATATACCGGGTAAGCGAGCCAGGTGAGGAGGGCCGGGAAGCGCATGGCAATACCGTTAACGATCGGGGCAGACTTAGCGCAAGTTTGTGCCCGGTTGAAAGCCTTAGTCGCAGCAGTTCGGCTTGGCCGCCCGTCCTTCCTGATATTCGTCATGCAGCCGCACCCAGTCCATCAAACTGTGATACGGGCCGTTTTCGTCGCGGCCCTTCGGCGTCATATCGAGATAGTCATACGTGCCGATCAGTGACTCGCCGCCGCGGGCGCGCGACATGAAGGTGAGGAAGATGTCGCCGGTCTCGTCCCTGTAGAAAACACTGGTGCCGGGAAGCTCCTTCGATGTCCTGGGACGGGTCTCGAAATTGTAGGTGGTATCGCCGGCGGCGATCTGCTTGTCGGTGAAGGAGACCTGCATGTCGAAATTGAAATCCGAGGCATAGGACGACACCCAGTCGAATTTCCAGCCCATGCGCTGCTTGTAGGGCAGAAGTTCCGCCAGCGGCGCGCGGGAGATCACGACCAGCGACACGTCGTGATGTCTCAGATGCTGATTGGCGCCGTCGATATGGTCGGCAAGAAACGAGCAGCCCAGGCAATGATGGCCGCAACCCGGCCCGAACATGAAGTGATAGACGATCAGCTGGCTGTTGCCGGCAAACAGGTCGGTCAGTTTTCTCGGCCCTTGCTCGGTCTCGAAGACATAGTCCTTCCTGATCTTCAGCCAGGGCAGTTCACGCCGCTCAGCCGCGATCCGCTCGCGAAGCCGCGTCAGTTCCTTCTCGCGCGCCAGATGCGCCTTGTGCGCTTGAAACCAGTCTTCGCGCGAAACAACCTTGCTGCGATGCATGAATCTCTCCCTGTCTGTCATCCCAAGGACGTTCGGGATGGGCGAAAGCCGACATGTCGACTGTTTGGTTGAGCCTTTTTCCGAAACCGGATTCCACTTTTCGGGATCATGCTCCAGCGCCGAAGGGAAATAAGGACGCAGACACTCCATCCCAAGTCCGGCACGTCACAAACAAAAACCCGGGCGCATGGCCCGGGCTCGACGGAAGACAGAAGGACTGCAATCAGGCGGCTTGTTCCAGGCTCGCCTTCCATTTTCCAAGCGCCGCCAGATGGTTCATATGGGCGCGATGGGTGAAGGCGGCCTGGCCGGCGGCTACGTTCGACGCTTTGCCGCTCCAGGCTTTCTGCGGCGCGGCTTGCAGCGCGCGACCGTAGGAGAAAGTCAGCTTCCATGGGTGCGGGCCGATGGCGTTGATGGCGTTGAGGTTGGCGGTCGCTTCCTCGTCCGCCTGGCCGCCGGAGAGGAAGGCGATGCCCGGCACGGCTGCCGGCACGGTCTCGCGAAACAGTTTTATGGTTTTTTCCGCGACTTCTTCCGGGCTGCTCACCTTGCCCGATCTCTTGCCGGCCAGCACCATGTTGGGCTTCAGGATGGTGCCTTCGAGGACGACTCGCGCCGCATGGAGCTCGTCATAGAGCTTGATTAGCGTCGCCTTCGAAATGTCATAGCAGGTGTGGATGTCGTGGGCGCCGTCCATCAGCACTTCCGGTTCGACGATCGGCACGATGCCGGCTTCCTGGCAAAGAGCCGCATAGCGGGCGAGTGCGTGGGCGTTAGAGCTGATCGAATTGGCCGAGGGCACGCCCTTGGCCTGGTCGATGTCGATCACCGCGCGCCATTTGGCGAAGCGGGCGCCGAGCTTGTAGTACTCGGCAAGGCGCTCGCGCAGGCCGTCGAGGCCCTCGGTGATGGTGTCGCCGGGAAAGCCGGCCAGAGGCTTGGCGCCGGCGTCGACCTTGATGCCGGGTATGGCGCCAGCAGCCTTGATGATGTCGACCAGCGGCGTGCCGTCGGCGGCCTTCTGGCGGATCGTCTCGTCGTAGAGGATGACGCCGGAAATGTAGCGGGTCATCGCGTCCCGGGCGCGAAACATCATCTCGCGATAGTCGCGGCGGCTTTCGGCGGTCGATTCGACGCCGATGACGTCGAAGCGCTTCTTGATGGTGCCGGAACTTTCATCGGCTGCCAGCAGGCCCTTGCCATCGGCGACGATCGCGGCGGCAATGTCTTCGAGACGTTCGCTCATTTTGCTTCTCCTGAAGGGGTTCGTTCCGCGCTTAAGGGAAGTCTACCGCCAAAGGAAGAGCCTCGGAAAGCTCGAATCGATTGAAAGTCTCGGGCGACCTTGCCCGTTCTCTCCATGTGTTGATCGGCTTATCCGTTTCCCGCGTTCCGCGACGCCAAGCGCGTCTAGCGTTTCAGCACATCGACGCCGGGCAGCGGCTTGCCTTCCATCCATTCCAAGAAGGCGCCGCCGGCTGTCGAGACATAGGTGAAGTCGTCGGCGACACCGGCATGGTTGAGGGCCGCCACCGTATCGCCGCCGCCGGCAACGGAGACCAGCTTGCCGGCCCTGGTGCGCTGAGCCGCGTGCTTGGCCGCCGCCACCGTCGCATGGTCGAAGGGTGCGATCTCGAAGGCGCCGAGCGGGCCGTTCCATACCAGTGTCGCGGCGCGGTCGATCCAATCGCCGATGGTCGTCACGGTTTTGGCGCCGACATCGAGGATCATGCCGTCGGCCGACACGTCCGAAATGGCGACGGTCTCGCAGGCCGCGCCCGCCTTGAATTCCTTGGCCACGACGCCGTCGACCGGCAGGATGATGGCGCAGCCGGCCTCGGCCGCTTCGATCATGATCTGCTTGGCGGTCGTGGCGAGATCATGCTCGCACAGTGATTTGCCGACATCGGTGCCGCGCGCGGCCAGGAAGGTGTTGGCCATGCCGCCACCGATGACCAATGCGTCGACCTTCTTCACCAGGTTCATCAGCAGGTCGATCTTTGTCGAGACCTTGGCGCCGCCGACGATGGCAACGACGGGACGGACCGGATTGCCCAGGCCCTTCTCCAGCGCTTCGAGCTCGGCCTGCATGGTGCGGCCGGCAAAGGCCGGCAGCAGATGTGCCAGCCCCTCGGTCGACGAATGGGCGCGGTGCGCGGCGGAAAAGGCGTCGTTGACGAAGATGTCGCCATTAGTGGCAAGCTTTTCGGTGAAAGCCGGATCGTTCTTTTCCTCGGCCTTGTAGAAGCGGGTGTTTTCAAGCAGCAGCACATCGCCCTCGCTCATGGCGGCGACGGCGCTTGCCGCGGTACCGCCGACGCAGTCGCTGGCGAAGCCTACGGGGCGGCCGAGCACGTCGGCCGTCGCCTTGGCGATCGGCTCCAGCGAAAATTCAGGCGAAGGACCATCCTTGGGCCGGCCGAAATGGGCAAGCAGGATGACCTTGGCGCCCTTGCCGGACAGTTCGGCGATGGTCGGTGCAATGCGTTCGATGCGGGTAGCGTCGGTGACCTTGCCTTCGGCGACAGGCACGTTGAGGTCGACGCGCACCAGCACGCGCTTGCCGCTGATGTTGCCGATATCGTCGAGTGTCTTGAAGGCGGCCATGCGGGTTCCTTTCGCGAAAAATCGGGCGACCATACCCCGCGCCAACGATGATGCAAGGCTTAGCCCGGGTTCGAAACGAATTTTTGAAGCCGGCACGATTTCGTGCCGCAGGCGGATGAACGGCAGTGCCGGCAATCGAAGCTGTCAGTTTCCGGGCGCCGCCTTTTCGGGCGCGGGTTCCGGGGTAGGCATCTCGTCCGCGCGCGCCTCGTCCGCTCGCGTCTCGGTAGGCTTGCGCCAGTTGCGGATGAAGGTGGAGAGACGGTCGGCGATTTCGCCAGCGCTGAGGAAAACCGGCACCCGGGCAACCGGCGCGGTCGGTTCAAAGGAAAGGCCGAGGCCCGTGATCTTGCCCTTGTCGTCGACGTCGCGAACGATCAGTTCGATCGGGCCGATCAGCACCCGGTCGGCATATTCGGCATGGCCGCCGAGCCGCGCCGTGACCAGCGCGCCAACGGTCATTTGCTGCTCCACGTCGGTGAGCCCGGGCGCATAGGCTATTTCCAGTTCGGCGGCAGAGCGTGCAGGATCGACGGCGAAAGCGCCGAAGAAATCGGCGTCCTCGGGATCGACCACGGCGCGGCTGGCGAACAGCTTGTCCAGCAGGCGCGGATAACGGTCCGGCACGAAGATGTAGACCTGGTCGCCGGCGGCGAGCCGGCCCATGTCCTGGAAGCGCATCGAGCGACCGTCGCGCAGCACTAGCGAGGGCCGGGCCCAGCGCGGGATTCGCTCGCCGCGCGCTACCGGGCTGCCGGGTGCGACACGATAGGCAAGAAGTTCGTGATGGGCCGAGCCCGGCAGTTCCAGCTCGACCTTGTCCAGCGGTCCAAGGCGGGCCGGCACGATCAAACCGAGGCGGCGGGCCAGCGGCCCGACCGTCCAGCCCTGGATGACCAGCGACACCAGCACGATGATGAAGGCGGTATTGAAGATGACGCGGCCGTTTTCCAGGCCGCCGAGCAGCGGGGTGATGGCGAGCAGGATCGACACCGCGCCGCGCAAGCCAACCCAGGAAACGAAGGCGACCTCGGGACGCGGCAGGCGGAACGGGACCAGGCACAGCCAGACCGCGATCGGCCGCGCCACGAACATCAGGAACAGGCCGAGCAGCACCGCCGGCACCATGATGGCCGGGAACTGCGACGGCGTCGCGAACAAACCAAGGATCAGGAACATGATGATCTGCGCCAGCCAGGACATGCCGTCCTGGAAACGCTTGAGAATTGTGACGGCGCGGATGTCGGAATTGCCGGCGATGAGGCCGGCGAGATAGACCGCCAGGAAGCCGGAGCCGCCAATGGCGCCGGCCGCGGCAAAGACCATCAGCGACAAGGTCAGCACGAAGATCGGCAGCAGGCCGTGGTCGAGATTGAGCCGGTCGACGAGGCGCACGATCGCGAGGCCGCCGAGCACGCCGACGACGGCGCCGAGGCCCATGTTGAGAAGGAAGCCGAGGAACAGGCTGGTGACCAGGACATTGGTCTCGGGGTTGGCGTTAGCGGCGATGACCTCGACCAGGGTGATGGTCAGGAAGATGGCAATCGGATCGTTGGTGCCGGATTCCACCTCGAGCGTCGAACGCACGCGTTCGCGCAGATTGATCTCGCCTGCGCGCAGCAGGAAGAACACGGCCGCGGCATCGGTGGAGGCGACCGCGGCGCCGAGCAGGAAGGATTCCAGCCAGGTGAGGTGGAGCAGATAGTGGGCGGCGGCGCCGAACAGGCCGGTGGTGACAAGCACGCCGAAGGTTGCCAGCGACAGCGCTGGACCGGCGGCCTGCCGCAAGGCGTTGAGTGGCGTGCCGAAGCCGGAATCGAACAGGATGACGGCCAACGCCAGTGAGCCGGCAAAATAGGCGATGCGGGCATTGTCGAACTGGATGCCGAGACCGTCGGTACCGGTGGCCAGGCCAATGCAGAGGAACAGGAGCAGAAGCGGGGCGCCGAAGCGGAAGGCGATCAGGCTCGAAAAGGCGGCGGCGACGACAAGCGCTGTACCGACCAGCGTGACGAGATAGATCGCGTGCTCCATCCGTGATTTGCCCCTCGAATTCCTCTTTCTCTCGCTTCACGGCAGAGTGGGGCGAAGACATGACCAGTGCAAGGCAGCGGGGCGGTTTTTTGCCTATGCCGCTGATTTTCGGATGTTTTGGCGCTCAGGATACCAATTGTGAAGGCGCAAGGCGCACTCATGAAAAACGCCCGGACGAAGCCGGGCGTTTCAGTCTCGAGAAGATGGGTGCGCGATCAGGCGATGGTCTTGCCGAAGGCGACTGCTGTATCGCCCATGCGGTTGGAGAAACCCCATTCGTTGTCGTACCAGGACAGCACCGAAACGAAGTTGCCGTCCATCACCTTGGTCTGGTCGAGCGCCACGATCGAGGAGCGCGGATCGTGATTGAAGTCGATCGAGACGTTCGGGTGATGGGTGACGCCGAGGATACCCTTCAGCTTGCCGTTGGAAGCGGCGATCACTGCGTCGTTGATCTCCTGGACGGTGGTCGCACGCTTGGCGATGAACTTGAAGTCGACGACAGAGACGTTCGGGGTCGGCACGCGGATCGAGATGCCGTCAAGCTTGCCCTTGAGGTCGGGCAGCACGAGGCCGATCGCCTTGGCGGCACCGGTCGAGGTCGGTATCTGCGACAGGGCGGCGGCGCGGGCGCGGTAGAGATCCTTGTGCATGGTGTCCAGCGTCGGCTGGTCGCCTGTATAGGAATGGATGGTCGTCATCATGCCCTTTTCGATGCCGACCGTCTCGTGCAGCACGGCTGCCAGCGGCGCCAGGCAGTTGGTGGTGCAGGACGCATTCGAGATGATGATGTGGTCCTTGGTCAGCTGGTCGTGGTTGATGCCGTAGACCACGGTGAGGTCGGCGCCTTCGGCCGGGGCCGAAACGATGACGCGCTTGGCGCCGGCGGTCAGATGCGCGGCTGCCTTGTCGCGGGCGGTGAAGATGCCGGTGCATTCGAGCGCGATGTCGATGCCGAGTTCCTTCCACGGCAACTGCGTCGGATCCTTGATTGCGGTGACCTTGAACGTCTCCTTGCCGACGGTGATCTGGTCGCCGGACACCGAGACTTCATGCGGGAAGCGGCCATGCACGCTGTCGTAGCGCAAGAGGTGCGCGTTGGTCTCGACCGGGCCGAGGTCGTTGACGGCGACGACGTCGATGTCCCTGCGGCCGGATTCATGGATGGCGCGCAGGATGTTGCGGCCGATGCGGCCGAATCCGTTGATGGCAACTCTGACGGTCATTATTCTCTCCCTGGGAGCTGGACGGCAGACGATAGGTCCGCAGTTTCATAGCGGCGGAAGCGGAAAGAATCCAGCCGCAGCGACGTGGATTTAAATCGATTAGGTTGGGCCAACCCGGCGAAACCGCCTTGCGCGATTTCGCCGGCTTTGAACCAACCTACTTGGCATGCAGGCGGGCTTCCGCCGCCTTGGCCGCAGCTTCGGCGGTGATGCCGAAATGCGGATAAAGCTGTTCGATGCTGCCCGAAGCCCCGAAACCGGTCATGCCGATGAAGATGCCGTCGGAGCCGATCAGATGATCCCAGCCCTGGCGGATGCTGGCTTCAATCGCCATCTTGACCGGCGCGTTGCCGATCGTCGCCTTTCGATAGTCGGCGCTCTGCTGGTCAAACAGCTCGAAGCAAGGCACCGAGACGACGCGTGTGGGATGACCATGCTTTTCAAGCAGGTCGCGGGCACCGAGCGCGATCTCGACCTCGGAGCCGGTGGCGAAGATCGTCACCGCCGCCTCGCCGCTGGCTGCGGCCAGTTCATAGGCGCCCTGGCTGCTCAGGTTCTTGGCAACGAATTCGTTGCGCACCGTCGGCAGGTTCTGGCGGGTCAGCGCCAGCGTCGACGGCGTCTTTTCCGATGCGAGGGCGATTTGCCAGCACTCGGCGGTTTCCACCGCGTCGGCCGGGCGGAAGACATTGTGGTTGGGGATGGCGCGCAATGCGGCCAGATGCTCAACCGGCTGGTGGGTCGGGCCGTCTTCGCCCAGACCGATGGAATCATGGGTCATGACGAAGATCGAGCGGATGCCCATCAGCGACGCCAGCCGCATCGACGGACGGGCATAGTCGGAGAAGCACAGGAAAGTGCCGCCATAGGCGATGAGGCCGCCATGCAGCGTCAGGCCGTTGATCGCGGCCGCCATGCCGTGCTCACGGATGCCGAAGTGGACATAGCGCTGGCCATAATCGTCTGATGTGATGTTCTTGGTCTGGCTGGTTTTGGTGTTGTTGGAGCCGGTCAGGTCGGCAGAACCGCCGATGGTCTCGGGCACGGCGCCGTTGATGACTTCCAGCGCCATCTCGGACGACTTGCGGGTGGCGACCTTCGGCTTGTCGGCCGAGAGCTTCTTCTTGTAATCGGCAATGACGGCGTCGAAATCAGACGGCAGCTTGCCGCTGATGCGGCGCTCGAACTCGGCCTGCAGCTTCGCGTCGGCCCTGGCCAGGCGGCCTTCCCAGTCGGTGCGCGCCTTGACGCCGGCCTTGCCGGCGGTGCGCCAGGCGTCGAGGATGTCGGCCGGAATCTCGAAGGGCGACGAATCCCAGTTGAAGAACTTGCGCGCGCCGGCGATCTCGTCGGCGCCGAGCGGTGAACCGTGTGCTTTGTTGGTGCCGGCCTTGGTCGGTGCGCCGAAGCCGATGGTCGTCTTGCAGGCGATCATCGTCGGCTTGTCGGAATGACGGGCGGCTTCGATCGCATAGGCGATGGCTTCTGGATCGGTTCCGTCGATGTGGCTGGCATTCCAGCCGGAGGCCTGGAAGCGGGCGACCTGATCGGTGTTGTCGGACAGCGACACCGGACCGTCGATCGAGATGTTGTTGTTGTCCCAGAAGACGATCAGCTTGTTGAGCTTGAGGTGCCCGGCAAGCGCGATGGCTTCCTGGGACACGCCTTCCATCAGGCAGCCGTCGCCAGCCAGCACATAGGTGTAGTGATCGACGAGATCGTTGCCGAAGGCGGCGTTCATGATGCGCTCGCCGAGAGCGAAACCGACCGAATTGGCGAGGCCCTGGCCAAGCGGGCCGGTCGTCGTCTCGATGCCGGTGGCATGGCCGTATTCGGGGTGGCCAGCAGTCTTCGAGCCCAACTGGCGGAAGTGCTTTATCTGGTCGATGGTCATGTCTTCGTAGCCAGTCAGATGCAGCAGCGAATAGAGCAGCATCGAGCCATGGCCGGCCGACAAGATGAAACGATCGCGGTCGGCCCAGTGCGGGGCCTTGGGATCATATTTCAGGAAGCGCGTGAACAGCACCGTGGCGATGTCGGCGCAACCCATCGGCAGGCCGGGATGGCCGGAATTTGCCTTCTCGACTGCATCCATGGAGAGAAAGCGGATCGCATTGGCCATCCGGTCATGTTGTTCACGCGACGTCATGATTCCTCCAGAAGTGGGGGTTTGGGGGCTTGGGAGAGCCCTTGAAAAGGGTGCGCGACACATAGCAGGCGCGCGCTTTTAGTCAACAAATCGGTGCACATTTGCCGGCCTTGTGATGCCGGCGGCGGGTCTACATTAGCGTTAGCAGGGGACAGTCGCGAGAGCTTTGTTGACGTTGCCTTCACCCGGTGCCTAATGTTTCCTGGATAACGCGTTCTGAACGCGAACGATTCGGTGATGGGCAGGGCACAGGACGAAGGCCATGACCGGGGAAGCCACACTCAAGGAAGTTATCGCCAGGCTCGGAAAGGCCATCGAGGGGCTGGAAAACGCTGTTGCGGCCAAGCTCGAGCATGAGCGCGATTACTCGGAAGCCGAGGCCGAGGTGCAGCGGATGAATGCCGACCGCTCCCGGCTGGCACAGGAACTCGACAATTCCGAAGCGCGTGCCGAACGCCTGGAAGACGCCAACAAGGAAGTCTCGCGACGGCTGGTGACCGCCATGGAAACCATCCGCGCTGTGTTGGACAGGTAAGGGGCTGGACAGGTAGGCTCATGGCTCAAGTCACGGTTTCCATCGACGGCAAACAGTATCGGATGGCCTGCGACGAAGGCCAGGAAGATCATCTGATCGACCTTGCCGAACGTTTCGACCGCTATGTCTCGCATCTGAAGGACTCCTTTGGCGAGATCGGCGACCAGCGGCTGACGGTGATGGCCGGCATCATGGTGATGGACGAACTCTCGGAGCTGCAGAAGCGCGTCAAGGGCATGGAGAGCGAAGTGCTGACCTTGCGCAAGACCCGCGACGACGCCCTGACCAAGGCCGACAAGAACGACAGCGTGCTGACCAATGCGCTTGGCGCGCTGGCGCAGCGGATGGAAGACCTGACGGCGACCTTGGCGGTCAACAAGACCTGAGGCAGCGCGCACTTCGAGTTCAAACCAAAGCTCTTATCCGCTGGCGGTGCCCCGGCAGCATGAAAATTCTCGCACTTCCGCCGACAAGAGTTTGATATTATCTCGCGGCCGCAATTTTTGCGCTAAGATGGCGATTGCCGGAGCGTGGACATGTGATGGCGGCCATGGTTTGCCGCCTCTTGCTTCTGGCGGAATCTGTTTACAGGGGAGATGTTCCATGAGCCTTCGTATCAACGATATCGCGCCGGATTTCACCGCCGAGACCACGCAAGGGACGATCAAATTCCATGAATGGATCGGTGACGGCTGGGCGATTCTGTTCAGCCACCCGAAGAATTTCACGCCGGTCTGCACGACCGAACTTGGCACGATGGCCGGGCTTGAGGGTGAGTTCAAGAAGCGCAACGTCAAGATCATCGGCATTTCGGTCGATCCGGTTGCGAGCCACGACAAGTGGCAGGCCGACATCAAGACGGCGACCGGCCAAACGGTGCACTATCCGCTGATCGGCGACAAGGACCTCAAGGTCGCCAAGCTCTATGATATGCTGCCCGCCGGTGCCGGCGAAACGTCGGAGGGCCGCACGCCCGCCGACAACGCCACGGTGCGCTCGGTCTACGTCATCGGACCGGACAAGAAGATCAAGCTGGTGCTGACCTACCCGATGACCACGGGCCGCAACTTCGACGAGATCCTGCGCGCGGTCGATTCCATGCAGCTGACCGCCAAGCATCAGGTGGCGACGCCGGCGAACTGGAAGCAGGGCGAGGACGTCATCATCACCGCCGCCGTTTCCAACGAGGATGCGATCAAGCGTTTCGGCGCTTACGAGACCATCCTGCCCTATCTCAGGAAGACCAAGCAGCCATCCGCCTGATTGCTTCGGAACAGTTTTTGGCGTTCTCGCCGCTGCGAGCGAATTGATACTTGACTGGGTCACCCGAGCGGACAACCATGCTCCTCTCGGGTGCCATCAGAGAAAATCGTTCCTGCTGGCCAAGCGTGGGGAAGCCGAAATTGGACGTAGCTTTGGCCAGGCCGCAGGTCAGCGGCTTCTATGACAAGCCGACAGGGGCCATCCAGTATGTCGTCGCCGACCAGGCGACGAAGCGCTGCGCCATCATCGATCCGATCCTCGATTTCGACGAGAGATCCGGCGCCACGGCAACGACGAATGCCGACGCCCTGCTCGACTTCATCAGCGAGCAGGGGCTGAGCGTCGAATGGATCCTCGACACCCATCCGCATGCCGACCATTTCTCGGCGGCGCACTATCTGAAAGAGAAGACCGGTGCACCGACGGCGATCGGGGACAGGGTTGTCGACGTCCAGAAACTGTGGAAGGCGATCTACAACTGGCCGGATTTTCCCGCCGACGGTTCGCAGTGGGGCAGGCTGTTTGCGGAGGGCGAGACCTTTCAGGTCGGCACGCTTCCGGTCAAGGTGCTGTTCTCACCCGGGCACACGCTGGCCTCGATCACCTATGTGATCGGCGATGCCGCTTTTATCCATGACACGCTGTTCATGCCCGACAGCGGCACGGCGAGAACGGACTTTCCCGGCGGCAGTGCCGCTCGGCTCTGGCGCTCGATCCAGGACATCCTGGCAATGCCGGATGAGACGCGCGTCTTCGTCGGCCATGACTATCAGGCCGGCGGCCGCGAGCCCTTGTGGGAAAGCACGGTGGCGGCGCAGAAGGCGACCAACACCCATCTCGTCGCCGCCCGCAGCGAGGCTGAGTTCGTCGCCCTGCGCGAGGCTCGGGACAGGACGCTGCCGATGCCGAGGCTGATCCTGCATGCGCTGCAGGTCAACATGAATGGCGGACGGCTGCCGGAGCCCGAGGCGAATGGCCGGCGGTACCTGAAGTTTCCGCTGGATGGGCTGTGAGAAGTATTTTTTTGTGCCGGGCGCGGCCGGTGAAACTGCCGATCTCCCCCGCAAGGGCAGGGGAATCGCATATGAGTAAGAGTAAGTCTTGCGTTGAGTGGAAAGGTTGATTCTTTAGGGGCCTTC